>JAEUJT010000096.1 GCA_016793525.1 Archangium sp.
TACGGCGCGGCACGGGTCGCGGCGGCGAAGGGAGACGCGGCCGCCGCGGTCTCCGCGCTGTCGACCGCCAAGGCCCGCGCCCCGACTGTTTGGAACCGCTCGGCGGTTGCGTCTGACCCCGCTTTTGCCTTTCTTGCGACCCGACCTGATTTCCAGGCAGTTCTCGGTCCGCCGCCATGATTCGAAACATCTTCTGCGTCTTCGTTGCCGCGTTCTGGTCGGGGGTGTGCTTCGTGCTGGCGGCCCTCGCCATCGCGGTGACGCTCAACCCGTCGCGTTCGCTCTACGTGGTGCAGCGGGTGTGGTCGCCGGTGCTGCTCTGGGCCGGCGGGGCGAAGCTCGAGATCTCGGGCCTCGAGCACCTGCAGGTGGGCAAGCCGTACGTGTTCGTGTCGAATCACCAGTCGACCATCGACATTCCCGCGCTCTTCGTGGCGCTGCCGGTCGACTTCCGCTTCGCGGCGAAGCGGAGCCTGAAGTACGTGCCGTTCATCGGCTGGTACATGACGCTGGCGAAGTTCATCTACGTCGATCGCGCCAACCACCCTAACGCGCTGGCCTCACTCGACATCGCGGGCAAACAGATTCGCGGCGGCATCAGCGTGGTGATGTTCTGCGAAGGCACCCGGAGCGAAGATTTGCGAATTCTGCCGTTCAAGAAGGGCCCCTTCGCGCTGGCCCTCAACGCTGGCGTGGGCGTGGTGCCGATCACCATCGAAGGCTCGGGCCGGCTGATGCCGAAGAACTCGTGGAACATCACGCCAGGCCCCATTCGGGTTCGCATCGGCGCGCCCATCGACCCGGCGCCGTTTGGCACGGATCTCGAGCGGCTCCTCCGAGCGACGCGCGACATCATCATCGACCAGAGCCTGGCGTTGGGTGGCAAGGGCGGAGACCGAGACACAGCGGTCGCGGCGAAGGGCCTCCTCGGGCGCGCAGCGGGCGAAACGTCATGAGGTTGGCGCTGCTGGGGCTCCTGTTGGCGACGGCGTGCCGCACCACCACCGCCGCGTCGGAGGCCGGGCTCAGTACGCGCGATCGAGCGAGGCTCCTCGTCACCAGGGGCCGGGCGTCCGAGGCGGTGCCGCTGTACGAGGCGCTCTACGCTGGCACCCCGGGCGATCTCTCGCTCGGGCGCGCGTTGGCCGAAGCACACGTGAAGGCAGGGAGCGATGCCGCTTTCGTCGCGCAGCTGAGCACGCGAGACACGGCGGTCTCCCACTACCTCCGCGGCCTGGTGTTGTTCGCGCGCGCGGCCGATGCGAGCGGGCCCGCGGTAGCGGCGTTTCAGCGCGCGGTCGAGCTCGCGCCTGACGAGCCGGAGTTCGCTTTCCGCCTCGGCATCGCGCTGCTCGAATCGGAGCGCGACGACGAAGCGAAGCCGTGGCTCGAGAAGGCGGTGGCGCGCGCATCAGCGAGGCCAGGCTGGCTGCTCCCGCTGGCGAAGGCCCGGTTCCGCACGGGAGATCGCGCGGGCGCGGTGGCGGCGATTCGAGACGCGATGCACGCCGACCCCACCGAGGGTGACGCGGCCACGGCGAAAGCGCTCATGGGCCAGATCGCCGACCCCTTCGCTGGCTTCCCGCAGGCGGCGAAGGCGCAGCTCGAGCAAGGCATCAACTGGCTCCAGGTGGCCGACGTGCCGCAGCAGGCGATCGTCTCGCTCGACGAGGTGGCGCGGGCCTACCCCGATCTCGCGGTGGTGCACGCGCTGCTCGGCCTTGCCTACGCCCGGCTCGACGATGCGGGGCGCGCGGTCGACGAGCTGAAGCGCGCGATCGAGCTGGCCCCCGACGACGGAAAGAACCACCTCTACCTCGCCGAGCTGTACCTGGGGCGGCAGCGGGTGGAGCAGGCGCGCGCGCTCCTCGCCAAGGCGGTCGAGCTCAACCCGGCGCTCGCGGTGGCGTGGTTTCGGTTGGGAGATCTCGCGCTCGAGCGACAGTCCCTCGACGACGCGCGAAAGGCGTTTCGCCTCGCCAGCCGGCTCGAGCCGGACGACGGCAACGCGCGCGGCAAGCTGGCGCTCGTGTACCAGCTCGAGGGCGACTGGCCCGCGGCCGATCGCGAGCTGAACGCGGTGATGGAGCGCGAGCCCTCGAACCTCGACTTCATGCTCCGCCTTGGGCTGCTGCACACCGAGCGGTTCATCAAAACGAAGGGCGCCGAGAAGCAGGTCGCGGCCGACGAGGCCGGGCGCTGGTTGGCCAAGGTCCTCGAGGCTCAGCCAGAAAACGTGCTGGCCTCGAAGGCGCTGGAGCGCATCAAAGGGCGCTGATCTGCGCGGCGGCTGCGGTGCGATCGCGCTCCATCAGGCCCTTCATGAAGAACTCGGCGGCGCGGTAGCTCGAGCGCACCAGCGGGCCCGACGCGACGTAGAGAAACCCGTGCGCCTCGGCGCGAGCCTTGTAGGTCTCGAACTGCGCCGGGGTGACGAAGCGCTCGACGCGCAAGTGGTACTGCGACGGCTGCAGGTACTGCCCGAGCGTCAACACGTCGACGCCCGCCGCGCGGAGATCGCCGAACGCCTGATCGAGCTCGTCGTCGGTCTCGCCGAGCCCGACCATGATCGAGGTCTTGGTGTACAGCCGCTCAGGGCGTGCCTTGAGGTGCTTCAGCACGTCGAGCGACTGGCGGTACGTCGCCCGGCGATCGCGCACGGTGGGCGTCAACCGCTCGACCGTCTCGATGTTGTGGGCCACCACGTGCGGCCGCGCTTCGGCCACGGTGTCGAGCGACGACGCCACGCCCTGGAAATCGGGGATCAGCACCTCAACGGTGGTCTTGGGTGACTCGCGTCGCAGCGCGCGAATGGCCGAAGCGAAGTGGCTCGCGCCGCCGTCAGGCCGATCGTCGCGGTTGACGCTGGTGACGACGATGTACTCGAGGCCGAGCTCGCGCACCGCGTGGGCCAGGTTCTCGGGCTCCATCGGGTCGAGCGGCGGAGGCGCACCGACCTTCACGTGGCAGAAGCGGCAGGCGCGGGTGCACACTTCGCCCATCAGCATCACGGTGGCCGTTCCTCCGCCCCAGCACTCGGCGATGTTCGGGCAGCGCGCCTCTTCACACACGGTGGCCAGCTTCAGCTCGCGCACCAGGCTCTTGACGCGCTCGTACTCGTCGCCTTTCGGCAACTTCACCTTCAGCCAGTCGGGCTTCCCGGTGGAAGTCGAGACCGGCAGCGAAAATCGGTTCGGCGTCGCCATGGAGGTCGATGTAGCGGCGCCGCGTCAGCCGAGCAAGCGCACCGCCCGGTCAGGTCAGTTGCAGGCGCAGCCGGGCGTTCGACGGCACCGCTGGTTCATCGGCACGCAGAGGTCGCCGCAGGCCTTCTCGCCGGCGCGGCACTTCACGCAGCACGCGTTTTCGGGCTTCGCAGCGGCTGGAGTCTCGACCGCTTCATCCATCGTGGTGGCCTCGTCCTTCGTGGTGGGTGTCGGAGCCGATGCTCTGACCTCGCCCTTACGCACCTTGGTCACGACACACTCGGCGTGGTGCGCGCGGCTCACCCGGTCGGGCACGATCATCGCGACCGCCACCGTCTGCCCGGGCGCGATGCCGGTGTCGCCACCGATCACCTTGGTCTCGTCATTGACGACCGCGTCGCGGTGATCGAGCACCGTGCACTCGATCGTCGCCGACTTCAGCGTGGCGCCGGTGTCGTTGTCGTATTCGAGCGAAAGCTCGATGCCCCGGTCGGTCGTCTGGCTCGACAGCACACGCAGATGCCCCAGCTGCGCCGGGAGATCGACGGGGACCTGCGCGAGCACCGCGGCGACGAGGAGCGCGCGCATCAGATGTGAATCGCGTGCCCGAGGGTGGCCTCGGCCGCTTCCTTGACGATCTCCGACAGCGTCGGGTGCGCGTGCATGGTGCGGGCGAGCTCTTCAGTGGTGGTCTCGAGCTTGAGCGCCACGCAGGCCTCGGCCAGCAGCTCGGTCGCGTGCGGGCCGATCAGGTGCACGCCGAGCACCTCGTCGTACTTCTTGTCAGACACGATCTTCACCAGGCCGATGCCCTCGTTGGAGATCGACGCCTTGGTGATCGCGCTGAACGGGAAGATGCCGACCTTGACGTCGTAGCCCTTCTCCTTCGCCTTCTTCTCGGTGAGGCCGACGCTCGCCACCTCGGGGTAGCAGTAGGTCGCGTTCGGCACGCGGTCGTAGTTCACCGGGGGCGGGTTCTTGCCGGCGATGAACTCCACCGCCACCAGGCCTTGAGCCGACGCGCAGTGCGCCAGCCACGGGTACGGCGTCACGTCGCCGATGGCGAAGACGTTCGGCTCGCTGGTGCGCATCATCGGGTCGATGGTGATGGTGCCCTTGGGCCCGAGCTGAATGTTCGTGTGCTGCAGGCCGATGTCTTTGGTCACCGGCGCGCGGCCGACCGCCGAGAGGAAGTACTCGGCCTCGAGCACCTGCTGCTTGCCGTCGGGCAGCGTGACCGTCACCTTCACGCCCTTGCCGGTGTTCTCGACCTTCTCGAACTTGGTGCTGGTGAGCACGTCGATCTTGCGGCGCTTGAACTGCTTCTCGAGCTCTTTGGAGATGTCGATGTCTTCGATCGGCAGCACGTTCGGCATGAACTCGACGATCGTGACCTGGCTGCCCACGTGGTTGAAGATCGACGCGAACTCCGAGCCCACCGCGCCGGCGCCCAACACGATCAGGCTCTTGGGGATCACGGGCAGCTCGAGGATCGAGTCGCTGCTCAAGATGCGCTTGTCGTCGATGGTGATGCTGGGGAGCGTGGTCACCACCGAGCCGGTGGCGATGATGGTGTTTTTGGTGTCGAGCACCTGTTTGGCGCCGCCGTCGTTGAGCACCACCTCGACCTTGCCCTTGCCCGCGATGCGGCCAACGCCCTTGAAGACGGTGACCTTGTTCTTCTTCATCAAGAAGTCGATGCCGCCGGCGCCCTTGTCGACGACCTTCTGCTTGTGCTTCTGCGCCTGGCCCCAGTCGAGCGCGGGGTTGGCCACGTTGATGCCGAACTCGGCCGCGTGCTGAATGTGGCTGTAGAGCTCAGCGGTCCACAGCAGCGACTTGGTGGGAATGCAGCCGCGGTGGAGGCACGTGCCGCCGAGCTTCTTGTCTTTCTCGATCAACGCGGTCTTCAACCCGAGCTGCCCGGCGCGAATGGCCGCGACGTACCCTCCAGGACCGGAACCGATGATCACGACGTCGAATGCCTCAGCCACGACTTCCTCCAATGCGAGAGTGCGCGCAGGCGTAGCAAGTTGGCTTCCAGCCGGCACGTTTTTCGTGCAGACGCTCGGTCTCGAATGAAGGCGGTGATCGTCGGCGGAGGAATCATCGGAGCCAGCGTCGCGCTCGAGCTGGCTCGGAGCGGCGTCGACGTGACGATCGTCGAGCGCACGGCCATCGGCGCTGAGGCCTCGAGCGCGGCGGCGGGCATGTTGGCGCCGCAGCTGGAGGCCTCGGGCCCCGGCCCATTCCTCGACCTCATGCTCCGCAGCCGCGCCATGTACGCGAGCTGGGTCGCGCAGGTGCAGGCGCTCTCGGGCCTCGACGTGGCGTACCTCCCGAGCGGCGTGCTCCAGGTGGCCTTCGACGACGCGCAGCTCCACGCCCTGGAGGCGACCGTCGCCTGGCAGCGAGCGAGTGGCCTTCGTGCGTCGTTGCTCACGAGCGAGGAGACGCGCCACCGGGAGCCGGCCCTCTCCGGTCAGATCGTTGGCGCGGCCCATCTCCCCGACGATCACCAGGTCGATCCCGCGGCGCTGATGCGCTCGCTGGCCAAGGCGCTGTCGGAGTCAGGTGTGATGCTCCTCATCGGCACGGTGCGGGAGATCGTGCGGACACAAGGCCGTGCCACCGGGGTCCAGGTCGACGACGGTCGTGTGCTCTCCGCCGACGTGGTGGTGCTGGCGGCCGGCGCGTGGTCTTCAACGGTCAAAGACGGTTTGCGCCCGGAGGCCCAGATCGGCCCGGTGCGGGGGCAGATCCTCTCGCTCACCACGCCCTCCCCGGTCGTCAGCCACATCGTGAAAGGGCCGAGCGGCTACCTCGTGCCGCGCGGTGGAGGCCGAGTCATCGTCGGTTCGACCATGGAGCACGTCGGGTACGACACCTCCACGACGGGCGAGGCGCGAAAGGCGTTGCTCGGTGCGGCCCACGCCATGGCCCCAGCCCTCACGTCGGCCACGGTCGAGTCTCACTGGGCCGGGCTTCGCCCAGGGTCGAAAAGCCCAATGATTGGAGAGAGCGGCACGACCGGCCTGCTGCTCGCAACTGGGCACTTTCGCAACGGCGTGCTGCTGGCGCCGGTGACGGCCAAGCTGATCGGCCAGCTGGTGCGCGGGGAGCCCCCGGCGGTCGACCTGGCCCCCTTTCGAATCTCCCAGCGCACGCCATAAGCAATTCTCCGCAATTTGGCGTAAGTCGGGGGTCGTGGAAGCGATTCCCCCTCCCCCGCAACGCGTGTTGATTGTCGACGACGACGAATCGGTGCGCGACGTCATCTCCGTGTTGCTCTCCGAAGAGGGCTACCTCTGCTCGGTGGCCTCGAACGCCGACGCGGCGCTCGACATCGCCAAGAGCGAAGACATTCCCCTCGTCATCTCCGACATGAAGATGCCGGGCAAAGACGGCCTCTGGCTGCTCGAGGCGTTTCGCGATCAGCACCCTGACACGTCGGTGGTGATGCTCACCGGTTACGGAGACACCGAGGCCGCGGTCGACTGCCTGCGCCGCGGCGCCGTCGACTACCTGCTCAAGCCGCCGAAGCTGACCGACCTCATTCGCTCCATCGAGCGCGCGCTGGCGAAGCGCCGGGTCGAGCTGACGCGCAAGCGCTACCAGAAGAAGCTCGAGCGCAAGGTCCGCGATCGCACCACCGAGCTGCGGAGCGCCCTCAAAGACGTCTCCACCACGTACCAGAACACCCTGCTCGCCCTGGTGAGCGCGCTCGACGCGCGTGAGCATGAGACGAGCGACCACTCGATTCGGGTGGTCGAGTACACGGTAGCCATCGCCCAGCGGTTGTCGATCAAGGGCCCCGAGCTCGACGAGATTGGCCGCGGCGCGCTGCTGCACGACATCGGCAAGATCGGCGTACCTGACGCGGTGCTGCTCAAGCCGGGCAAGCTCACGCCCGACGAGTGGGTCGAGATGCGCAAGCACCCCGACATCGGCTTCAACATGATCGCTCCGATTCCCTTCCTCTCGGTGCCGTCGACGATCGTGCTCTCGCACCAGGAGCGGTGGGACGGTCAGGGCTACCCGCGCAACCTGAAGGGTAACGAGATCCACATCGGGGCGCGCATCTTCTCGGTAGCCGACACGCTCGACGCGATGACGAGCGATCGGCCGTACCGCAAGGGCACCACCTTCGCCGCCGCGGTCGCGGAGATCGCCCGCTGCTCGGGTACGCAGTTCGACCCCGAGGTGGTGAAGGCGTTTCTCGACATCGGTGAAGCCGGCCTGATTCAGATCCGCGAAGACATGGCCGCCAAGCGCCGCGCCCGCGAGATGGCCGCGCCGAAGCCGCTCGCCTCGACTCCGTGATCGTCGCTGATCGCCGCGGGCGGCCGCTCCGCGCCCTGCGGGTGTCGGTGACCGACCGTTGCAACCTCCGCTGCCGGTACTGCATGCCGGAGGAGGACTACGCGTGGCTCGGTTCTGACGCGCTGCTGTCGTTCGAGGAGATCGCCCGGCTCGTCGATCGCTTCGTGGCCACTGGCGTCGACGCGGTGCGCATCACCGGTGGAGAGCCCCTCGTTCGGCGCGAGCTCCCCACGTTGATTCAAAAGCTCTCGTGGCTCCGCGACCTCTCGCTCACCACCAACGGCGTGCTGCTCGCAGCCCAGGCGGAGTCGCTGCGGCGCGCGGGCCTCCACCGAATCACGGTGAGCCTCGACACGCTATCGCCGAAGCGGTTCCACGCGCTGACCCGACGAGACACGCACGCGCAGGTGCTGGAGGGCATCGCCGCCGCTCGGCACGCCGCGTTCCCCGGAGGCCTCAAGCTCGACACCGTGCTGATGCGCGGATTGAACGATGACGAGATCCCCGCGCTGCTCGACTACGCCGCGACCGTCGGCGCCGAGCTGCGCTTCATTGAGTACATGGACGTCGGCGGAGCCACCCAGTGGTCGATGGCGCAGGTGGTGACTCGGCGTCAGGTGCTCGACGCGGTGCGCAAGGCCTTCGGTTCCGTGGAGCCGGTGGCCTCAACCACCCACGCGCCGGCCGAGCGGTTTCAGCTGACCGATGGGCGAACGTTCGGCGTCATCTCGTCGACCACGCGGCCATTCTGCGGCACGTGCGATCGATCGCGACTCACCGCCGACGGCACCTGGTTTACCTGCCTCTACGCGACAGCTGGCGTCGATCTGAAAGCCCTGATCCGCTCGAATATTCCGCATGAGGCGATCGAGACACTCCTCCGATCGACCTGGGAGCGGCGGCTCGATCGCGGCGCGGAGGACCGCCTGGCGCTCCACGACGCGCGGGGGCCGCTCTTCACCGCAGCCGAGCTCCGCGACCACCCGCACCACGAGATGCACACCCGCGGCGGCTAGCACCGACGACGGCTTGCCGCTGCCGGGGGTGCCCGCTAGGAGTTGAACTCG
>JAEUJT010000128.1 GCA_016793525.1 Archangium sp.
CGCGCTGAGCAAGGCGCGCGTTCCAGAGGCGAAAGAGGCGTTGCTCTTCATCAAGCGCAACGACTCCGCGGTGATGATGGACCAGGTGCGCGCGATGTTCGGGCTCGTCACCCGCGACGACGTCGGCCACGAGCTGGCCACCGAGTTGGCCAGCGACGTGCGAAAGCACGCGGCGAAGCGAAGCCACGACCACGACTTCTTGGCGGGCGAATCGATGTTGGCGCTGTCGACGATGAGCGGCCTTCGCGATGATTCGACCATCGCGGCCACGTCTCGGCAGGCGCTCGAGGAGACGGTCAGCACCTCACCTCTGGCGAGCCAGACGCTCAAGGTGGCGTTGCACGCCATCGGCAATACCGGCGACCCGGGCATGTTGCCGATGGTCGGTGGGTACACCGACGCACCCGACATCGACACGCGGAAAGCGGCGGCGCACGCCTTCTCGCGCATGCCGGCCGCCGTGGCCGACCCGTTGGAGCTCGCGTGGCTCAAGCGCGAGACGAGCCCCTTCGTGAAGAAAGAGATGTACCGCGTCTTTCAGCAGCAACACCTCGACCTCAACCAAGGCGCGAGCCGCGAGCTGGTGGAGCACACGCTCGCCGAGCTGCCCACCGTCAAGGCGGCTTACACGCGCAAGCACATGGTGCTGCTCGTCGCGCAGAGCTCGGTGGCCAAAGAGCCTGACATTCGCCGGCGTTTGGTCGAGCAGGCCAAGTGGGAGCGCGCGCGGGGCACGGTGCTGCTCAACCAGTTCGCGACCATTCTCACGCGAGACGAAATCGCCGAGGTGCTGCGATGAGCGGTCGTGCGCTGGTGGCGCTGCTGGTGTTGGTTGGCTGTGGCAGCCCTCCGAAACCTCCAGAGACGATTACCCGTGGCCTGCCGAGCAACGAGTTCGAGCCGCAGGTCGGGCCCAAGGAGCGGCTCGTGCTCGATGACGGCGGGTCAGCCTTCGTCGACGGTGGGTGCTGCTTCATTCCCTTCGCGCTGCGGTCGATGCCAGGTGAGCTGTCGGCGGCGGTCGTCTTTCCCGGCGAGTCGTTCGACATGCAAGTCGATGACGCGGGCGTCTGGCGCACGGTGGCGTGCGTCGAGCCGCGAGCCGACGTCTATTTCTACCGAACCGGTTACCCCACCGACGACGACGCCGGCGTGCTGCTGGTCGACCGGGTGAATGAAGCGCTGCCGACCGTCGACGACAGCAACGTTGCGCCAAGGGTGAATGTCTTCGACGTCGCCGATGCTGGCGTATGCGAGTCGATTTCGACGGGCCTCTATTCGACGTTGCCCGACGCCGGCCCGTAGCCCGGCAGGTCTTCAGCGTGTCGGCACGGCCAGCGCCGGAGCGCTGATGGGAAGCTCCTGGCCAGTCATCGGCCGCACGATGTCGGGCGCCTGCACCGACGCGCTCGTGCGCTGCACCACGACCCCGAGCTGCGCTCCCTGGGAGGTGAGGGTCGCGTTCTGCACCGTCACGCCCGCGGCGCCTTGGTCCACCAGCACCTGGCTGCGCTCGTTGTTGTCCAACGCGAGGCCGTCGACCAGCACGTCACCGGTGGTGTCGAAGAGGCCAAGGCCGTCACCCACGTCAGCGAAGACACCCGGAGTCGCCGTCGCCGCCAGCCCGACGCGCGTCGCCGCCACGCGGCCACCGTTCACCTGAATCCCGCGCGACGCACGCGCTCCGAGGCCGACCAGCGCGTTGCCTTCGATGGGGCACCTGGTGAGTTGCAGCTTCGGAGCGGCCAGCGAGCCCTCGAGGCTCTGTGCCCACAACCCTCGGCCGCGGTTGTTGCGTACGCCGACGTTGGTGAGCGCAGCCGAGGTGCCGTTGCGCCCGTCGACCAACACCCCGAGCTCTTCGTTGTCTTCGACCGCGGTGTCGGTCATCTCGAGCGTCGCGCCGTGGCTCGCCACCACGCCGTAGCCCGAGGCCAGGCTGACGCTCTGGCTCGAGGCGATGCGGCCACCGAAGGTCTTCACGTGGGCGCCGTGCGCGAGCAGGCCCACGCCATTGCCGGTCAGCTCCACGTCGCGCAGTTCGGTGACATCGGCCACGCGGCAGTCGTCTTCGCACCACGACACGAGGCCGGCCACGCGCGCGCCGCTGATGGTGACGCTTTGCAGCTTCACGCCGGCAGAATCGATGGAGACGCCCACGTTCGCCGCGGAGCGTACGACGACGCCCGACAACGTCGCTCCGGCGCCGAGTCGAATGGCCGCGGTGTCAGACGTGGATCCGCTGAGCTCCACGACTGTCCCTGGCGCACCACCGAAGGCCACGCCCGCTGGCACGTCGTAGGTGAGCGCATACTTCCCGGCGGCTGCGATGACACACGAGCCCGACGTCGCGCGGCTCAGCGCGTCGCGTACGTCGTTCTCATTCGGGCCGGCCGACACCGTCGAGGCGCACCGCACGCCGTCGGGGAGCTCGAGGCTCGCGGGGCTGCACGCCGCCACGGCCCCCGCGAGGGAGACGACCCACGTCACACGGCGGAGGACGTCGAACATGGGGCGCGTTGTAGGGCGGATCCACGTGCCTCGGAAGCGCGAGGAAAAAAGTCCCGAGACGCAGAGGTGGTACGACCACTGGTCATGC
>JAEUJT010000131.1 GCA_016793525.1 Archangium sp.
ACGGCCTCGTCGCCGTCGAAGGCGCGGGCGACTACGCCGCGCAGCCAGAAGCGTCTGCCGCTGACCCGTCATGGCAACAGCAACAGCAGCAACACGACGGCCTCGTCGCCGTCGAGGGCAGCGTCGACTCCGCGGCACAACCTGAAGCGTCTGCTGCAGATTCTTCGTGGCAGCAACAACACGAGGGCCTCGTCCCCGTTGAAGCGCCGACCGAGGCCCCGGCGCTGTCCGCGACAGATCCGGTCTGGGAGCAACAGCAGCCGCACGACGGGCTCGTCGCCGTCGACTCCGCGGCGCAACCTGAAGCGTCTGCTGCGGACTCTTCGTGGCAGCAGCAACACGAGGGCCTCGTTCCCGTTGAAGCGCCGACCGACGCCCCAGGACTGTCCGCGACAGATCCGGCCTGGGAGCGACAGCAACCGCACGACGGCCTCGTCGCCGTCGAAGGCGCGGGCGACTACGCCGTGCAGCCAGAAGCGTCTGCCGCTGACCCGTCGTGGCAACAGCAACAGGGTGGCCTCGTCTCGGAAGAGGCGGCAGCTGCGCCCGCTGAGCTCTCGGCGACTGACCCGGTGTGGGAAAACAACCAGCCCCACGACGGCCTCGTCGCGGTCGAAGCTCCGGTTGATGTCGCGATCGACGCAGGCGTGACGCACGACGTGTCCGGCGCGACGGCGACGGAGTCGTCCGAGGTGGCCCCTCCGTCTACGGCCTCCGAAATGGACTGGAGCGAGGTGTCGCCTTCTCACGACGATCGTTCGGAGCCGAGTGTCGCGACGCCTGTCGAGCCACTCCCGGCGGCCATCGCCGAAGTTCCGGCCGATCCGGCGTGGGTGTCCCAGCCGTTGTCCGAGGTTCGGTTGTCGGCCGCCAGTGAGCCGAAGTCACCTGAGCCGACGATGCCGACGTACGAGCCGCGCGCGGTCGAAGTGCCGCACGTCGACGTCGAGGTGCCGGCCCCTGCCCCAGCCGCGCCAGCCGAAGTGGGCGCCGGGTATGCCCCCATGGGATCGCAGCGGCTGCTCGAGCTTGGCGCCACCACGCAGTGGGTTGCCGATGCGTCGACCGGGCCGTTCCACCTGGGCACCGACGGCTTGGCGGTCAACGTCAACGGCGAGATGTTGGTGCGACTGACGAACCTGGTCGCGGTGGTTGGCAGCATCGAGCTGAAAGCGGAGACGCGACGCGTTCGTGGCCGGGCGACCGACCAGCCGTTCGGGCTCGGAGCGGCACAGCTCCAACGCGCGACAGGTCATGGCGTGCTGTACCTCGAGCCCGGGCGTTCGACCTTTCACGCCATCGATCTCGACGACGAAGGTGCGTATCTGCGCGAGGAGCGCGTGTTCGCCTTCGAGGAGCCCATCGCGTTCGACAACGGCCGGCTGAGCGACGCCGGGCAGACGCTCGACGTGGTGCACCTGAAGGGCCACGGGCGGGTGCTGCTGCAGCTCGATGGGCCGTTGAAGGCCATGCCGCTCCCGACCGCCGCGCCGATGGTGGTGCCCTTGAACCGGCTGGTCGGGTGGTTCGGCCGAGTGACGCCGCGGGTGGTGGGCTTCGTGGGCCAGGGCGCGGTCGAGCTGACGGGCGAAGGCCACGCGTTGCTGGGAGCCCCCGCCGAGCGCGGTCACTGACACGAATGGATCGCGAGACCAAACAGCAGCTCCGACACGAAGCGCGCCTGCGCAAACGTGAAGAGAAGGAGCGCCGCAAGCACGAGCGCCTGCGCGCCCGCGACGAGCGCCGCCGCAACCGCCGCCCGTCGGTGCTGCTGAGCGAGATGGGCAACCTGCCCAACATGCTCACGTTGGGTCGGATCCTGCTCATTCCCCTCTTCGTGTGGTTCACGTATGAGGCCGACCCGTTCTCTTCGATGGTCGCGTCGTCGCTCTTCACGGTGGCGGCGGTGACCGACGTCATCGACGGCTTCCTCGCCCGCCGGTGGAACATGATCACCGTCACGGGGAAGCTGCTCGACCCTTTGGCAGACAAGCTGATCGTCCTGGCGGCGTTGGTATCGATGGTGCGGCTGGGGCGGGTACCGGCGTGGCTGGTGATCGTGCTGCTGAGCCGCGAGTTCATCGTGAGCGGGCTGCGGCAGATCGCCGCGAGCGAAGGCATGGTCATCGCCGCGGGCCAGGAGGGCAAGTGGAAGACTGCTTTCCAGCTCGTGGGCATCGTGGCGCTGCTCATTCACTACACCCACCCGGTGTACTTCTTCGTCGGCACGTACGACGTGAACTTCCACCTGGTGGGGCTCACCTGCGTGTACTTCTCGACGGCGTTCTCGGTCTGGAGCGCCACGGTGTACTTCCGGGCCTTCCTGGCCATGTTGGCGAAGGCGCCCCCCTCTCCGGAGCCCCCTTCAAAAGCTGCTTGACCTCACGTCAGAAGCAACGGTATCAGCGCGTCGCAGTTCGCAGTTCTCACGCGGGAATAGCTCAGCGGTAGAGCATCGCCTTGCCAAGGCGAGGGTCGAGAGTTCAAATCTCTTTTCCCGCTCCAAAAAGCCCCAGGGAAACCTGGGGCTTTTTCTTTTGCGGGGTGCCGCGGGTGCTTCATCAGGGGTGGACGTGGGCCCGCTGATGAAGGCCTGATGAAGCGCGGGTTCATCAGGTTCGTGGCTCATGAACGTCAGCCCCGGACCTTCGATGCCCGACATTTCAGCGCCCACCGAGCCCCGTCTCCAAGTCGCGGCGGAGGCTTGTCGAGGTTCATGACCGCGTCCCGCTTGGCGCTCTCGGCAAGGTGGGCGTAGCGGAGGGTCTTCGTTATGGAGGCGTGCCCGAGAAGCTCCTTAACGGCCTTCAGGGGCACGTTTCGCATAACGAGGTGAGACGCGAAGGTGTGGCGAGCTGCGCGAGCACATTTCTGACGTCGCTGTCTCCGGACGGGAACACCGCCCCTGCCTTTCTCCAACCCTCGGCGAGCTTGTTCGACGGCACCAGCACCAGAGTGTTGTAGCCATTGACCGCCCACTGCTTGACGAAGGCCACCAAAGCGTCGCGCGTCAAGCTCCGGCTAATGAGACCTGGAACAAGAATGAGCCGCTGACCAATGTCGCCACTGACCTTAGGGGCAATCGGCGACGACGCCGCAGACGCAGCTACACCCAGGTCGCGAATAA
>JAEUJT010000137.1 GCA_016793525.1 Archangium sp.
CCCCGTCTGCGGATTCGTGGTGTCCATGCGTGGAAGAAGCTCCGTTCGGCCAACGAATCCATGTACCATTTTTCGCCTCGGAACCGGTGCCCTTTCGGCGCGGAAATCACGAGCAAAACAGGCGTTGTTTCAGGGAGTTATCAGGTCATGAGCGATGTGCGCGGGTGGATGTTGGCGGCGGTGGTGATGGGCTGCTCATCGGAGCCAGCGCGGGTCGATTTCAAGCGGGTGAAGCCGGCGGTGGCGACACCCGGCGCGGCGGTGGCGCGCTTCGGCAACGACAGCATCAGCGAGGGAGAATTGGCGCAGCGCCTGGCCGAGATGAACCCGTACGCGCGAGGTCGGTTCCAGTCGGCGGAAGCGAAGCGAGACTTCGTCGACGGGTTGGTGCGCTTCGAGCTCGTCGCGCAAGAGGCAGTGCGGCGCGGGCTGGCGAGCGACCCCGAGGTGGTCGAGGCCACCAAGCGGGTGCTGGTGCAGGTGCTGCTGCGCAAGGAGCTCGATGAGCGGGCCGACGCCATCTCCGACGCGCAGGTGGCGGCGTATTACGCCGAGCACCGCGGCGACTACGTGAAGCCCGCGATGACCCGGCTCTCGCACATCGCGTTCGCGAAGGCTGACCGCGCCACGGCCGAGGCGGTGCTGAAGCAGGTGAAGGCGCTTGCCCCGGGCGACCATGCGGCCTTCAGCGGGCTGGTGCGGCAGCACTCGGTGGAGCCGCGCACCAAGCCGTTGGACGGCGACCTGCGCTTCCTCTCCGATGAGGAGCTCGCGGCGCAGTACGGCGCTCCACTCGTCGCTGCAGCCGCGGAGTTGAAGGAGGCGGGCGCGGTGGTACCCACGCTGGTGGAGACCGACAGCGCGCTCCACGTCGTGCGGCTCCAGGGCCGGCAAATCGCCCTCAACCTCTCGGTGGAGCAGGCCGCGCCGTCGATTCGCCAGACCATTCTCGACACCACCCGGCGGGAGCGCATGGTGGCGCTGCTCGAGCGGCTGAAGCGCCAGGCCGGCTACACAGTCGACGAAGCGGCGTTGGCGCGGGTGCCGGTCGACCTCAAGGCGCCCACGGCCCCGGCGAAGGGGCCTCCACCCGGCTACCTGCCCGCACCGGCGGCCGACCGCTGACTACGCGTCGCGCTTCTTCTTCTTGTCTTTCGGCTTCTTCGGGGCGTTCGGCTGCCGCGTCTCGTCGTCGCGCGCCTCGGTCTCGACGTAGCCCACGTCGCGCAGCATCTTGCGCACCTCGAGGCCGTGGAGCTCTTCGGTGGCGATTTGGGTGCGCGCAAACTCTTCGAGGTACACGCTGCGGTCTTCGACCTCGTCGAGCAGCTTCTTGTAGATTTTGAGCGCCTCGCGCTCGTGCGACAGCGACTCCTCGAGAATGTCTTTCACCGAGTGCTTGTACGACTCCGGCACCGGGGCGATTTGGAGCGTGGGGTGGCCGCCGAGACCAACCAGAATCTCGCCGGTGGTCTGCGCGTGCAGCAGCGACTCGGTGGCCTGCGCCTTCATGAACGCCACGATGGGAATGCGGTTCGGCCCCGCAATCATGAGCGAGTAGTGCGTGTACCGGACCACGCCGGCCAGCTCGAACTCCATGATGCGGTTGAGCAGCTTCAGCGTCTGTTTCACGTCGAGGTTTTTCATGGGCTTCTCCAGCGCTCTGGCTTCTTCAGCGCTCCGGAAACGTCTCAGCGCTACTGCGGGCAGGTGAAGCGCACCGTCTCGTCGGCGTCGGCGGCCACCGTCACCGTCTGCACGGCTCCGGTGACGCTGTTGCCTTCGGCGTCGTTGCAGTCGAAGCGCACCTTGTGCACGCCGGCGCGCACCTTCATACCGCGCACGGGTGAGGTGCCCACGCGCTTGCCGTCGAGCATCACCTCGGCCGAGTCGCTCGCCTCCATGGTCAAGCGACCCTCGGCAGGCGGCGGCGCTGCGGGCTTCGGAGCGACGGGTGCCGGCGCCGGTTTGGGCGGCACCACCGCGGCCACGGGAGCCGGTGCGGGAGCGGGCTTGGGCGCGGCCACCGGAGCGGGGGCTACCGGAGCGGGCGCGGCGGCGACGGGGGCCGGAGGTGCCGCCACCGGAGCTGGAGCCACGGGCGCAGGCGCGGGAGCCACGGGTGCCGGCGCGGCGACGGGTGCTGGCGCCGAATCGGGTGGCGTGGGCTGTGCCGCTGGGGCGGGCGCGACTTCGGGCGTCGGCGCCTTGAGCGACACCGTCGCGGGCATCGCCGGCAGCGGGCGCACGTTGAGGCGCGGCGTCAGGAGCATCGGCGGCTCATGACGAGGGAGCAGAAAGCTCTCGTACATGCCGAAGCCCAACAGGCCCACGCCAGCGACGCCGAACAGCGCGACGAATACCCACTTCAACGCACCCATGCCCCCATATCAGTCACCGAATCGGGGTCGCTGTCCACCTTCTTTCCACTCAGCGGGGCGCCGCCTCTTCGTCTACCAGTACGTGGTTTTCGGTGGCGTACCCGTCGGGCGCGGTGAGCTGAAACCCGTCGTTGGGCAGCTTTGCGTCGAGCTCCACGCGGGTGACGGTGGTGGAGGCCTCGACGGCTCCGTCGCTCCGGCGCTGGGTGACCCGCGTCGGCACGCAGAATCCCTTGGCCCCGTCGCACGACTCGGCGTCGACCGTCAGCACCGTCTCGCCCACGCGCTTCTCGAGGAGATCCACCGCTGGCCAGCGAAACAGCCAGGTGTGTGGAATGCCCTCGACGGTGGCCGACAGCTCCACGGCCTGCGGCGCGTTGGAACGCACGACTCGGCGCGCGGTGATTCCCGTCGAAGGCAACAACGGCGCGCGGTACCCCTCGGGCACGAAGGGCGTGAAGGTGCTGGCGAGGAAATACGCGGCCCGCGGTGGAGAGAGCTTCACCTCGTACACCTCGAGCTTTTTCACGTCGTGGCGGAGCCGGTAGAAGCGGCGGCCATCGAAGGCCACGGCGACGCGCTCTGGAGCGAGCACCACGCCGCGGGTGAGTTGGGGCGCGCGGTAAAACAGCTCGTGTTCCGCGCGGGCGCCGCCTTGCTCGGTGGTGATGGCCAGGTGG
>JAEUJT010000171.1 GCA_016793525.1 Archangium sp.
TCCGCGTGCTGATCGGGTCGAGGCCGGTGGTCGGCTCGTCGAAGAGAATGACCTCGGGCTCGATGGCGATGGCCCGCGCCAACCCCACCCGCTTGCGCATGCCGCCCGACAGATCGGCCGGCCGCAGCGCCTCGATGCCGGGCAGGTTCACCATCTCGAGGTTCTTCGCCACGCGGGCGGAGATCTCCTCGGGCGTGAGCTCGGGCATGTTCTCCTTGAGCGGGTAGGCGATGTTCTCGGCCACCGAAAGCGAGTCGAACAGCGCCGCGCCCTGAAACACCATCGCCACCTTCTTGCGCACGGTGCGCAGCGCCCGCTCGTCGAGCGTTGTCACGTCTTGGCCGTCGAACCAGATGCTGCCGGCGTCGGGGTACATCAGGCCAATGAGGCACTTGAGCAGCACCGACTTGCCGGTGCCGGAGCCCCCGATGATGGTGAGCGTCTCGCCCCGGCGCACGTCGAGCGACAGGTCTTCGTAGATGCGCTTCGTGCCGAAGGCCTTGAACAGCCCTTCGTACCGAATGAGTGGCGCCCCAGAATCCATATTCAGAGCGCCAGGAACAGCTTGGTGAGAAAGAAGTCAGACAGGCAGACCGCGACCGAGGTGATGGCGACGGTCTCGGTGGTGGCGCGGCCGACGCCTTCGGTGCCGCCCTCGACGGTGAAGCCCTTGTAGCAACCGACCACCGCGATGATGACGCCGAAAACCGCGCTCTTGCCGATGCCCGAGGTGAAGTCGACCAGCGTCACGGTGTCGAGCGCCGAGCGAAAATACTGATCGAAGGGGATCTCGTATTGAGACTTCACCACCACCGAGCCGGCGATGAGGCCGATGATGTCGGCGAGCGCGGTGAGCGCCGGCATCACCACCGTGCACGCGAACAGCCGCGGCGAAACGAGCTTCTTCAGCGGGTCGGCACCGAGCGCGCGAATGGCGTCGATCTGCTCGGTCACCTTCATCGAGCCGAGCTCCGCGGTGATGCCCGAGCCGATGCGCGCCCCCACGGTGAGCGCGGTGAGCACCGGGCCCATCTCGCGGAACAGCGTCAGCACCACCACCTTGCCCACCGTGTGCTGCACCCCGAAGCGCGCGAGGAAAAAGGCGAACTGGAGCGAGATGACCAGGCCCGCGAACACCGCGGTCAGCGTGGCGATGGACAGCGAACGCACCCCCAACACCTCGACCTGGTACGCGAGCTCGTTGATCTCCAGCGGCGGGGTCACCAGGCGCCTCAACGCGCGCACCAGCATCACGGCCATGTCGCCGAGCTGGGTGATGGCGCGGCGCACCCGCGCCGTGAAGGGGATGATGTTCTCGAGCTCCTGCTGCACCATCTGCGGCAGGCCGGTGTCGGTCGCCACCGGAGGCGTTTCAGGGTCGCTCATGGCGCCGCCTCTTGCCGAAAGCCCGAGACGAGCGAGGAGAAGGCGCCCTGCGCGGCCTCACCCTTGCCCACCGGGGCGATGAGCGTGAAGTCGTGCACGCACCCGTTTTTTTTCACCACCACCAGCTCGAGATCGACCGGCACGCCGTCGAGCTTGGCCACGTAGCGGGAGCGGAGGGCCTCTCGGCCGTCGAGCGTCTCCAGCCCTCGGCTGACGAGCTCGCGCTCGCTGAAGCCGAAGAGCAGGTGCTGGGTGAGCACCTCAAGCGAGGGGTCTCCATGGCCGTCGCAGGTGGCGTTGGCCGACATCATCACCCCGGAGCCGTGCGACCAGGCGAGGTCGTTGTCGGCGAAGCGAACCTGGCGCCAGGTGGAATCAGACGGCGCACCGAGGCGGTACCGCACCCCGTCTTTGGCGAACACGCCGTCGCGGAGGTGACCGCCGCACCCCGCCACCAGCACGCCCGCCAACCAAATGCCGCGCATTCCCGAAGAGTTAACGTGGTTTCGGGCCGCGCGCGAAAAGTTGACTCTGCACGTACGTTCAGCAACCATACTGAACGAACGTATCAAGCCGTGGGAGGCCGCCGTGGAAGAGCTCACCGAGCGTCAAAAACAGATTCTCACCTTCATCGTCTCTGCAGCTGACGAGCGGGGCTACCCCCCGACGATTCGCGAGATCGGCGAAGAGATGGAGATTCGCTCCACCAACGGGGTGAACGATCACCTGAAGGCGCTCGAGCGAAAGGGCTACCTCACCCGCGCCGAGCAGCAGAGCCGGTCTCTGGTGCCCACCAAGCGCGCGCGCATGGTGCTCGGCTTCGGGCAGCGCAGCAACGACGGCTCGTACGTCGACGTACCGCTCCTCGGCAAAGTGGCTGCGGGCGCGCCGTTGCTGGCGACGGAGAACGTCGAAGACTCGGTGCGCATCGACAGCTTCCTCCTCGGCGGCAGCGGCAAAGAAGTGTTCGCCCTCCGCGTGAAAGGCGAGTCGATGATCGACGACGGCATTCACGACGGTGACTTTCTGTTCGTGCGCAAGGCGCCGAGCGCGACCCCTGGCGAGATCGTGGTGGCGCTCATCGAAGACGAGGCCACGGTGAAGCGCTACTTCCCCGAGGGCGATCGCATTCGCTTTCAACCGGCGAACAAGACGATGCAGCCGATCTACGTGCACAAGACCGAGTTCAAGCAGACCATGATCCTCGGCAAGGTCGTCGGCGTGTACCGCAAGTTCATGTAACGCCTTCGCTTTCAGCGACGACAGACCCCGCCATCGGCTCGGCGCAGACGCTCACACGCGGCGGCTCCGATCTTCGCGTCGGAGACCTGCCTGGCCAGGGCGATCACCCGCCGCTGGAGGGCCACATTGGCGCGTTGCTCGGGTTCTTCACTCGAAGCAGCCAACAGCACCAACGCATCTCGGCCGCGTCCAACCCGCTCGAGGAGCTCAGCGAGCTCCAGCGCCTCGCGCGCCTCGTCACCGGCGGCCGTCTCCAACGCGGCGTCGAGCTCCTGCTGCACACACCCCGCGTCACGGCTCAGACAGAGACGCGCCAGCGCCACATGCACCACGCTCCGGTTCTTCACCTTGAGCGACTCGCGGAAGGCCGCCTCCGCAGCCCCTAGGTCGCCTTGCCGCACCGAGAGCTCGCCGACCAGCTCCCACAACGTTGGATCCGTTGCATCGCGGCGTGCGGCCTCGGCGAAAATCGGCACCGCTTCGGCGAAGCGCGTGGCCTCTACCAGCCGGTTGCCCAGCTCGCTCAAGACGTCGGTCCCGGCGGCCCCACCGTCGACCGCGGCGGAGAGCACCGCCACCACCTCGCTCCCCCGCTCCGCCTTCACCAGCGCGGCGACGGCCTTCATCACCAGGGCACTCCGGCTCGGCTCCGGAGCCACCCCGCTCGCGCGGAGCCACGTCGACACCGCCGCGTCGAGGTCACCGCTGGCCCGCGCTGCGTCGGCCATGACCTCGAGCGCGTTGAAGTCTTGGGGGTTGCGCTCGAGCGCCGCCGCCGCCGCGCGCCGGGCCCCTCCAAAATCGCTGGTCACCACACGCAGCTGCGCGAGGCGGCTCCAATTGGTGGCGCGCGCGGGGTCGACGCTCGTCGCGCGCTCGAAGGCGGCCACGGCGTCGGGTACCCGGCCTTCGGCGTAGAGCAGCTCACCCTCGGCTGCTGGGAGACGTGGGTCGGCGGGGCGCAGCCGCTTCACGGCCTCGAAGTGCTCGTGCGCCTGAGCGAAATGCCCCTGCACGTAGGCCGTGGTCGCCGCGAGGTAGTGGCCCTCGGCCTCGGCCGAATCATCGACCGCGGAGCGCTCGCGGCACGCCGCGCAGGCCAGCGCGACCACCACCCAGCGCGTCACGCGTTGGCCGTCATGCGCAGCACCTCGTCGTACGAGGTCTTGCCGAGGGCCATCTTCAAGACCGCCGCTTCGCGCAGCGTCTTCAACCCGGTGCGGCGGGCGGCGGCGGCCAGCTCTTCGACGGTGGCCTTGCGGGCGATGAGCTCTTTCACCTCGGCATTGCCGTGGAAGATCTCGAACACCGCGGTGCGCCCCGAGTACCCGGTGCCGCGGCACTTGATGCACCCCACGCCCTTGCGCAGCTGCACGCCGCCGGGCGGGTTCGGGAGCGCCACCCGCAGGTACTCGATCTGCTGCGGAGAGAGCGTGGTCGGCTGCGCGCAGTTCTCGCAGACCCGTCGCACCAAGCGCTGGGCCATGACGCCGAGCAAGCTCGACGAGAGGAGGAACGGCGGCACCTCGAGATCTTCGAGGCGGCCCACGGCGCCGATCGAGTCGTTGGTGTGGAGCGTCGACAGCACCAAGTGGCCGGTGAGCGCCGACTGAATGGCGTTTTCGGCCGTCTCGGCGTCGCGAATTTCGCCGACCATGATGATGTCGGGGTCTTGCCGGAGGATGTGGCGGAGCGCGCCCGCGAAATCGAGGCCGATCTTCGGCTGCACCTGCACCTGGTTGAACGGCTCCCACACCATTTCGATCGGGTCTTCGATGGTGACGACGTTTACGTCGGGCCCCGCCAGCGCCTTGAGCGCCGAGTAGAGCGTCGTCGTCTTGCCCGAGCCGGTGGGGCCAGTCACGAGCAGCAGGCCGTGGGGCTGCGCGATCCACGACTCGAAGATGCCCTTCTCATCGGGGTCGAAGCCCAACATCGCGATGTCTGGCACCAACGTCTGCGGGTCGAAGATGCGCATCACCACCTTCTCGCCGAAGGCGGTGGGGAGCGTGGACACGCGGATCTCGATCTCTCCGCCGTCGCGCTCGACCTTGATGCGGCCGTCTTGTGGCCGGCGGCGCTCGGCGATGTCGAGGCGGGAGATCATCTTCACGCGCGTCACCACCGGCGCGTGCACCTGCGGCGGCAGCGTGTACACGCCGTGCAACACACCGTCGATGCGCAGCCGCACCAGCGACTTGTCGCGCTTCGGCTCGATGTGAATGTCTGAAGCGCGGTTCTCGAACGCGTACCGCATCAGGTAGTCGACCGCCTGAATCACCGGCCGGTCTGACGCGTCGAGCTCGCGGCCCGTCGACAGCGACACGAGCTGCTCGAAGTTCGACACGCCCGCGCCCGAGGCGTCAGCGAAGTCGATCGCCGCGGCCTGCAATGTGCGCTTGAAGCCGTAGACGTCTTGAATGCCCTTGAGAATGTCGGACTTCGCGGCGAACACCGGCGCGACGGGGCACCCCGCCAGGCGCTGCAGATTCTCGAACAGCTCTCGATCGAACGGGTTGGCGACCGCCACGACCAGCGGCACCCCGGGCGAGCCACCTTCGAGCGCGAGCACGCAGTGCTTCTGCGCGTACGGCCTCGATACCGTCTTCGCCGAGACGTTCACGTCGAGCTTGAGCTGATCGATCTTCCGGTAGGTGACGTTGGCGAAGCGCGCCACCGCCTCGGTGATTCGATCTTCGTCGAGCACCTCACCTGGCTTGGCGGTGAACGGCGCCTGAAACGCCGCGACGATCTCCACCGGAGAGACCTCATAGCGCTCTTGCCCAGAGTGCTTCACCACCCGCGCCCGGGCCTGCCCCTCTTTTGTCTGAATGTCGGTGGCCTGCTGCTTCGTCAGCAGCGCCGCAGCGACCAGCGCCTCGAGCACGAAGGCCAACGTGAAGTCACTCGCGTGCTTGCGCTCGACCGGCGCGGCCGTCACTGCCTGTGCCATTCGCGTCTCCGCATCACCAATACTGCCAACACCACCAGCAGAACGCCGTCGGCGCCACTCTTTGTCTGGCAGCCACACCCCGCCGCACGTGGCCCCACACCAGTGCCTGCGTCGGGCCGAGGGGCCACCGCACCGCCGCCTCCGCCGCCCGCACCGCCGCCGGTGGCGCACAACGCGCCGCAGGTCGACGGCGTACGGCACTCTCCGCCCTCGCAGGCCTCGCCAACCGGGCAGTCGAGATCGCGCTGGCACGCGGGGACGCAGCCCTTGCCGGTCGCCAGATCGCCGCATCGGAGGCCGCTCGGGCACGAGCCGACCCCCGAGCACTGGCGGAGGCAGAAGAAGCCCGCCGCCGTCGACTGGCAGCTGCCGCCCGTCGGGCAGGTGCCGCAGCCGACACCGCACGGCTGCGCGCACTGCTTGGTGGAGACGCCGGCGATGAGCGGCGTACATGCCTGGCCGGTGCCGCAGGTCGCTTCACTCGCGCACACGTCGCCCAGCTGCCCCGTCGCGCTCTGCTTCGCCACGCACAGGCCGTCGCACGCGCGGCACTCGAAGCTGGAGTCTCCACAGTCGGCGTCGGTGAAGCACTTCGGCGCGCACACGCCGCCGGCCGCGGTCTGAACGCACGAGTAGCTCGCGCGGCAATCTGCGAGGCCCGCGCGGCACGACGCCAAACAGCGCCGGGTGGCGTCGCCCATCACCGTGCAGGTCGAGCCTGCGGGGCACGGCGGCTGACCCGCTTCACACCCCTGCGTGCAGTACCCCTGAACCCACCACGTGTTGCTCGAGGGAGAGGGAGTGGGCGTGTTGCACAGCGCCAGGGCCGACTGGCAGTCGCTGGGCTGGGCGCACGCCTTCCCGACCTGGGTGACGTTGTGATCGGGCAGCAGGCACGCGCCGCCGTCGAGCTGTGCCGAGGTGCAGACCAGCGGCAACGGGCACGCCTCGTTCGCGCTCGCGTTGCAGGAGCGGGAACAGAAGCGCGCCGCGGGGGAGGTCCCGACGGTCTGGGTGACACAGGTGTTCGATGGGTCGCAGCCGCCGTCGGCCAAACACGGCGCACCCACGGCGCCGGTCGCGGGGTTCCGCTCGCAGAGGGCCCCGATGTCCCACGCGCCGAGGGTGCGGAGCTGGGAGCCCTGGGCGATGACGCCGTCCATCACGTTGCCCGGGTACGGGTGCGTGAGCCCCGTGTGGTCGATGCCGAGGCAGTGCCCCGCCTCGTGGAGCATCAACGACTCGATGTCGACCGCGTTGTTGGGCGTCGGCGTGCCGGTGCTGAAGCCGAAGCGCACCGCGTTGAGAAAGATGTCGCAGCTGATCAACACCCCCGCTTGGCTGAGGGGAATGGTGATGCCCGCGATGAACTCGGAACCGAGCGCGCGCTGGTAGTCGGGGTCGGAGAGCGACGTCATCACCACCGGCGTGACACTGTTGGTGTCGAGCGAGTCGGCGGGGTTCACCACCGCGGTGCCCGTGAGCCCGCGCGACACGACCTTGGGCGAGGCACATTCGACGTTGTTCCACGTCGCCCACGCCGCTTCGGAGGCCGCCTGCACGGTCGCGGGCACGAGGCCGCTCGGCGCTGTCCGCCCGTCGACGAAGAAGGGGAACGGCTGCGCTCGGCTGCTCATCATGCGGTACTGCAGGTAGTTGTAGGTGAAGACCTGGCCCCACGCGGCGCTCGCGGAGACGAGAGCGAGGCCCAGCGAAAGGGCCCTCATTTCGCGCTCCGCAGCTCGCGCAGCACGGCCTCGAGCGGCTGCGTCGACCAGCGCTGGGTAAAGAGATCGTGCACCTCGACCCGGCCGTCGCGCAGCGCCAATTTCCCCTCGCCCAGCGCCACCAACCCGCACCGCGCGTCGTCGCAGGTGAGGAACACGAGGCACGTCTCGCCGACCTCGAAGCGCGCGTCGCCGGGCACCCGCATCGTGTACCCGTTGGCCACGCCGCCGACCTGCACCACCGCCAGCCGCTTCGCGCCGGACCCCTTGACGCCATCGAGCACCTCGACGTCGGTGACGGTCTTCACCGGGCGGCCGTCGTCACGCGTTTCGACGCGCTGGCCGATCACCCGAACAACGGCCACCCGCGACGACGCCTGCGCGCGCTGCCGCAGCGTGTGGGGAATGAGGGTGCTGGCCGCGGCCGTCGCCGAGAGCGCGAGCGCCACGGCCACGCAGGCCCACTTCACGGTGGTGCGTCTCATGTGGCGCCTCCTTCGAGGAGGGTGAGCGCTTGGAGGGTCGCCTCGAGCACTGCGTCGTCGGCCGGGCTGGGAGCGATGACCCGCGCGGGCGAGCCAAGGTGCTTCAACGCATGCGCCGTGGTCGGGCCGGTGGCGACGAATACCGACGAACGAACCACCGCCGCATGAGGGCCGCGGAGCAGCGCTTCGGCGGCGGCGGCGGAGTGCACCACCACCGCGCGCGGCGCTTCATTCAACGCCTGCACCGCCGAGGGCCGCCACGCGCTCGCCTCGGTCACCACCGCGCCCACCTCACGAAGCGCGTCGGCCCATGGCCCCGCTCGGTCTTCGGCGTGGAGCACGAGAACTTCGTCGTTGGCGTGCACCACGCTCTGGAGCGCGTCGATCAGCGCCTCCCGCGGATCCACCGGCGGTAACAGGATTCTCGGCATCCACTCGTATTGACCGAGGGTGCGGGCGGTGTCGTGATCGGGCGCGATGAAGCCGACGCGCTCCAAGGTGCGCCAGGTCCCCGCAGCGTGTGCGGCCTCGGCCATGACGCGAACGGCCTCGGGCGCATCGGGGAGGAGCCACTGGAAGCGGCTGACGTGCTCCAACCCCGCACGCAATGCACGGCCCTCACCTGCAGGGGTGACCTCGAGCAGCGGCAGCTCGTCGAACGACACACCGTGGTCTTCGAGCAGAAACGCCAAGGCGGCGCAGCGTTGCCGCGGCTGCAGCAACAGAACGTCGCTCACAGCTTGTCGAGAATGAAGGCGGCGAGCAGGTCGGCCTCGGGCGACGCCGCCTTCTTCTTCCCCTCGGCTTTGGGCGGCGCGGGCACGTCGGTGATGTAGCCGGGCACCACCTCGTACGCGGCATCTCCCAAGATGACGGAGTCGGCCATGTGTTCGGCGCCGAGCTCGGTGAGCTGCACCGACGACTTCACTCGGCCGACGAGCTTCTTCACGTCGTCGCCCGACACGATCTTGGAGAACGCCACCGCCGGCACCACGGCGTGCGACGACTTCGGGTCGCGAACGACGAGCTGGCCTTCTTGGAGGTCGGCCTTCTCGGACATCGACCACTCTTCGAGCATTTTCTCAGGCAGAAAGAGCTTCACGCGGTGCACCTTAGGCAGAATGTCAGCTTTGGAGAAACATCGAGCGCTGCGCGCGAGCGACGAACGGGTTAGAAGGACTGGGTCATGGAAAAAAACACCGTCCCCGTGGGTGATGCGTCGTTCAAGAGCGAAGTGCTCGAGTCGTCGACGCCAGTGCTGGTCGACTTCTGGGCGACGTGGTGTGCGCCGTGCCGCGCCATCGCGCCCGCGCTCGACGAGCTCGCCACGCAGTACAAGGGCCAGGTGAAGATCGCCAAGCTCGACGTCGACGAGAGCCAGCAGGTCGCCCAGCAGTACGGCGTGCGCTCCATTCCCACCCTGCTCCTCTTCAAGGGCGGCAAGGTGGTCGACCAGCTGGTCGGCGCGGTGCCCAAGGCGAAGCTCGAAGACGCCATTCGCAAGGCCCTGTGACCCTGCGTGCTCGGCCACTTTCTCAAGCCCGAGTACGAAGAGCTCATCGCCAAAAAAGACTGGGAGTCGCTGCGCATCGCCGTCGACGAGCTCGACCCGGCCGACATCGCCGAGGTCTTGCACGATCTCCCACCTGAAGATTCGGGCGTCATCTTCCGCATCCTCCCGCGCGCGGTCGCGGGCACCGCGTTCGAGTACCTGCCGCTCGATCAACAGACAGAAATCGTTCAGACGCTGGGCTCCGAGCAGCTGTCGTCGGTGCTCAACGACATGGCGCCAGACGATCGCACGCGCCTGTTCGAGGAGCTGCCCGCCGAGGTCACCAAGCGCGCGCTCGAGCAGCTCAAGCCCGAGGAGCTGAAGGTCGCCCGGGCGCTCCTCGGCTACCCGGAAAACTGCGCTGGCCGGTTCATGACGCCGGAGTACCTGGCGCTCAAGCAGCACCTCACTGCCGCGGAGGCGCTTGCGTATGTGCGCGCCAACGGCAAGGGCCGGGAGACGCTCAACACGCTCTACGTGGTCGACGACAAGGGCGTGCTGCTGAACGACGTGCCGTTGGCTCAAGTGGTCATGGCCGAGCCCGAGACCACCATGGGGCAGCTCCCCGCGCGCTACCTGGTGGCGATTCCCGCGACGGCCGGCCGCGACGAGGTGTTGTCGCTGTTCGAAAAGTACGACCGCTCGGTGCTGCCGGTCACCGACACCCGCGGCGCGATGCTGGGCATCATCACCGCGGACGACGTGCTCGACGTGGCCGAAGAGAAGGCCACCGAAGAGGTGCAGAAGCTCGGTGGCTTGGAGGCCCTCGACGCGCCGTACATGGAGATCGGCACCTTCGAGATGCTGCGCAAGCGCGGCGGGTGGCTCGCGATTCTGCTCGTGGGCGGCATGTTGACCGCCACCGCGATGGGCTCGTTTCAAGATGAGCTGCAGCGCGCCGAGGTGCTGGCGCTGTTCCTCCCGTTGATCATCGCCTCGGGCGGCAACTCGGGGAGCCAGGCCACGTCGCTCATCATTCGCGCGCTGTCGCTGCGAGAGATTCAGCTCACCGACTGGTGGCGCGTCGCTGTGCGCGAGCTGAAGAGCGGCGCGCTGCTGGGGCTGATGCTGGCCGTCATCGGCTTCG
The DNA here is from genome assembly GCA_016793525.1 of Archangium sp. The sequence continues at coordinate 10,433 of JAEUJT010000171.1, forward strand.
TGCGCGTCGTGACCTGGGAGTGGCTGCACCGCCACGGCGTGCTCTCCCGCGGCTACGGAGAACACTACCTGCAGGTCGCCGGCACGGTGTCGGTCAGCCTGATCGGGGTGGTGCTGGTGGGGGCGATGATCGGCTCGATGTTGCCCTTCGTGTTGCGCCGCCTCGGGTTGGACCCCGCGGCGGCCTCCGCCCCGTTCGTCGCCACGCTGGTCGACGTCACCGGCATTGTCATCTACTTCACGGTCGCCAGCGTCGTGCTGCGCCACTCGTTGCTCGCGGTGGTACCGCTCAAGCCCTGAACGTCTACAGCTCTTCTTTCAGCCGCGCGTAGGCGTTGAAGTACGCCTCCTGGACGTCGGACAGATCTCGGCCCACCGAGAAAAGCGACACGTTGCCCACGGTGTACGGGTCGACCGCTGGGCCTCCGTTGTAGTTCCACCCGAGCAGGTACAGCGACAGCGCCCTGGGGAGCGCCGGCTGCATGGACCTCGCTTGCCGCCGCCGGCCATCTTTGAAGAGCACGACCTCGAGCTCGCGCCGAGTGTTGACGTAGAGGCCTACGTCTGCGGGGTTGTTGAACCCGAACGATTCCCCGTAGACGTAGGCCTCGAAACCGCCGCCGCCACCAGGGCGCATCAGGGTCCAACCGCCGCTGAGCGCCGCGCCATACGCGGCGCGCCTCCCCGGGGCCTGCGCGGGCGTGTCGAGGGCGACCGCGTACCCCACGTCACGCTCGATCCCGACGCGCGCGTTCGCGGCGATCGTCGTGTCGAGGTACGACCCCGCGTCGGGTGCGGTCCACCCGCCGATCTTGTGGGTCGCGTCCCAGCGCGTCCACGACGGCGCTCCCATGGGCACCAGCTGAAACCGCGCCGGGTCCTTCCAGTTGAGCGTGCTGAAGCGGCCGTCATCGGTCGACGCCATCATCACGTAGAGCGCGTCGAGGAGCGGCCAGACCCCCGCGTCTTTGAGCTCTCCGACGAACCGCGCGTGCACCCGCTGCTGCGCCAGCGACGGACGCTCGTACCCGAGCAGCTCAGCGCGAGAAATCACCCGCAGGTAGTCGGCGTCGAGCGGCTGCCCCGCGTCGGGCACCTCGGGCGGAACGGCGCCCTCGGGCGTGCACACCCGCGCGAAGCACACGAAGCCAGCGACGCAGTCGCCCGACGTGGAACATGCGAACGCGCCGTCGAGCGGGGGAATCGCGGCGGTGCACGCGGCGAACATCAGCATGCCCACGAGCAACGGTCGCACCGGCGAGATGTACCACGCGGCGAGCTCGCTCCGAGACGACGGCGAGTCGGCAGAGGCGCTCGGTTTTCGGCCGCCTCTCAGGGCGTGAGCCGCGCGGTGATCAGCAGATCGCCACCGACCGGCTCGGCCTGGAGGTTCTCGAGCATGAGCGCCTGTTTCACCGTCCTGGCCAGCAGCCCACCCGTCCACGTCTTGGCCGTGTGGCCGAGGAGCTTGGGGGCAACGAAGAGCGCCAGCTCGTCGACCTGGCGAGCGCGGAGGAACGCCTCGTACACACCAGCGCCGCCCTCGACCATCAGGTGGAGCAGCCCCTCTTCAGCGAGCCCCTCGAGCAACGGCTCGAGCGTAAACCGGCCCCGGCGGAGCGGCAGCACCCACACCTCGACCCCCCGGCGGAGGAACGGCTCGTGCCCTCGCGTCGACCCCGTCACCACGATGCGGCGCACGCCACGCGCGTAGACCTTCGCCGTGGGGCGGGTGCGGAGCTGCGGGTCGAGCACGATGCGCGCCGCGTTGCGGCCAGCTTTTCGCGCCAGGCGGGTGGTGAGCCGCGGGTTGTCTGCGACGACGGTGCCGGCACCCACCACGATGCCGTCGATGAGGTCGCGCAGCTGGTGTACTACGTCGCGGGAGGCCTCCGACGAGATCCACCTCGAGTCGCCCGACGCGGTGGCGATCTTCCCGTCCAGGGTGATGGCGGCCTTGAGCGTCACCCACGGCAGGCCGGTGCGCATCACCTTGAAGAAGGGCCGGTTCAGCATGTCGGCTTCGTCGCGCAACACGTGCGGCACCACCTCGACCCCGGCCGCGCGGAGCGCGCGAGCGCCCTTGCCGTCGACGAGCGGGTTTGGGTCGGACGATGCGAACACCACGCGCCGAATGCCCGCGGCGATGATCGCCTGCGTGCACGGCGGCGTGCGGCCCTGGTGGTTGCACGGCTCGAGCGTCGAATAGAGCGTGGCGCCCGCGGCGCGGCGGCCGAGCTGGCGGAGCGCAACCACCTCCGCGTGCGGCGTACCGGCCTGGGCGTGAAACCCGCGCGCGAGCACCCTGCCCTGCTTCACCACCACCGCTCCGACCGCCGGGTTGGGGTGCGTTCGACCGAGGCCCTTCTTCGCCTCTTCGAGGGCTTCGCGCATGAAGGCCTCGTCGGCGTGCGCGGCCCTGCTCACGGCTTGCCCTTGGCCTCGCGCCCGCCGCGCTTGGCGTGCCCTTGAACGATGTCTTTCAGCTCGTCCATGAACTCGGCGATGTCGCGGAAGCTCCGGTACACCGAGGCGAAGCGCACGTAGGCGACCTCGTCGAGCGTGGGCAGGCGCTCCATCACCGCCTCGCCGATGGCCGACGACTGCACCTCTTTTTCGCCCTGCTCCTGCAGCCGCCGCTCGACGTCGGAGATCAACCGCTCGAGCTGATCGACCGACACCGGCCGCTTCTCACAGGCCTTCTTCAAGCCCGCGAGCAGCTTGTCGCGATCGAACGCCTCTCGGCGCCCGTCTTTCTTCACCACCAGCGGGTTCAGCTCCTCTACCCGCTCGTAGGTCGTGAAGCGGCGCTTGCAAGACTCACATTCACGGCGGCGGCGAATGACCGCGCCTTCGCTCGACTCGCGGGAGTCGAGCACGCGGGTGTCATCGGTGGTGCAGAAGGGACAGCGCATCGCGGTTAGACCTTGCGCAGCCGCGAAGCGTAGAGCGGGAACGACGTCGCCAACGCCTTCACGTCGCCCTTCACCTTCGCCAGCGCGGCCTCGTCTGTCGGGGCGTCGAGCGCGCGGCCGATCAGCTGGGCCACCTTCGCCATGTCGCTCTCCTTCATGCCTCGAGTGGTGATGGCCGGCGTGCCGACGCGAATGCCGGAGCTCACCGTCGGCTTCTCCGGGTCGAAGGGGATCTGGTTCTTGTTCACGGTGATGCCGGCCTTGCCGAGCACCTCTTCTGCGGCCTTGCCGGAGATCTTCTTCGCCCGCAGGTCGACCAGCATGAGGTGGTTGTCGGTGCCGCCCGAGCACAGCCGCAGGCCCTGGCCCTTGAGGCCCTCCGCCAACGCCTGCGCGTTCTTCACCACCTGCTGCGCGTACTGCTTGAACTCCGGCTGGAGCGCCTCGCCGAACGCCACCGCCTTGGCGGCGATGATGTGCATCAGCGGCCCGCCCTGAATGCCGGGGAAGATGTTGCTGTTCACGCTCTTCGCGTGCTGCGCCTTGGAGAGGATGAGGCCCGACCGCGGCCCGCGCAGCGTCTTGTGCGTCGTGGTGGTGACCACGTCGGCGTACGGCACCGGCGAGGGGTGCACGCCCGCCGCGACCAGGCCAGCGATGTGCGCCATGTCGACCATCAGCGCCGCGCCCACCGAGTCAGCGATGGCCTTGAAGGCCGCGAAGTCGATGACCCGCGGGTACGCCGACGCGCCCACCACGATGACGCGGGGGGAGTGCTCCTTCGCCAGCGCCTGCGCCTGCGCGTAGTCGATGGTCTCGGTCTCCTTCTGGAGCCCGTAGTGCGCGACCTTGTAGTTCTTCCCCGAGAAGTTGAACGACGCGCCGTGCGTCAGGTGCCCGCCGGAATTCAGATCGAGCGCCAACATCGTGTCGCCCAGCTTCATCAACGACATGTACGAGGCCATGTTCGCCTGGCTGCCGGAGTGCGGCTGCACGTTGGCCGCATCGGCGCCGAACAGCTTCAGCGCGCGATCGATGGCCAGCTGCTCGACCTTGTCGACCTCTTCACAGCCGCCGTAGTACCGCTTGCCCGGGTAGCCCTCGGCGTACTTGTTGGTGAGCACGCTGCCTGCCGCCTCGAGCACCGCGGGGCTGACGAAGTTCTCGCTGGCGATGAGCTCGAGACCCTCTTCTTGCCGCTGGGTCTCGGCGTGGATGATCTCCGCGACCGAGGGGTCAACCTGCGCGAGGCGAGCGGTGTTTTCCATGCACGGCAGGTACCCCACCGCGCCGGCACTCGTCTAATCAAACTTGCTCAGAAGCCCACCAGCTTGGAGATGATCTCCTTCATGATCTCCGAGGTGCCGCCGCCGATGGTGATCAACCGCACGTCGCGCCACGCCCGGGCGATGTGCGTCTCGTCGATGTAGCCCATGCCGCCGTAGAACTGCTGGCAGTCGTAGGCGACCTTCTGGGCGAGATCTCCGGCGAACAGCTTGCTCATGGAGATCTCTTTCACCGCCGGCTCACCCGCGTCGAACAGCTCGACCGCGTGGTAGTTGAGCCGCTTCGACGCCTCGATGGCGGTGAGGTGCTCCACGAACTTGTGGCGCCACACCTGAAACTTGATGATCGGCCGGCCGAAGGCCTCGCGCTCCGTGCCGTAGGTGACCGCGTCTTCGACCATGCGCTCCATGCCCGCCGTGGTGGACACCGCGCCCACCAGCCGCTCGCCCTGGAAGTTGGTCATGATGTGATAAAAACCGTCGTTCTCTTCGCCGAGCACGTACCGCGCGGGAATTTTGCAGTCCTCGAAGAAGAGAATCGCCGTGTCCGACGAGAGGTTGCCCACCTTGTCGAGCTTCTTCGAGACGCTGAAGCCCTTCACGTCGGTGGGGAACGTCACCAGCGAGATGCCGCCGTACCCCGCTTCACCCGTGCGCACGCCCAGGGTGATGAAGTCAGCCCGCGAGCCGTTCGTGATCCACATCTTCGAGCCGTTGATGACGTAGTCGTCACCTACCCGCCGCGCGGTGGTCTTCAAGCTCGCCACGTCGCTGCCCATGCCCGGCTCGCTCACCCCGAGCGCCGCGATCCTCTCTCCCTTGAGCGCCGGCTCGAGGAACTCCTTCTTCTGCTCGTCGGTGCCCAACTCATTGATGATCGGCGTCGCCATCTGGCTCTGAACCAGGAGCGCCAGGTTGACGCCGGCGTTACGGCTGTACGACAGCGCCTCGCACATCGCCGCCACGTACCAGTAGTCGAGCCCGCTCCCGCCGTACTTCGGGTCGTGGTCGACGCCGAGGAAACCGAGGTCGCCGGCCTGCTTGAACAGCTCGCGGGGGAACGTGCCTGCGCGGTCCCATTCAACTGCGTGCGGCGCGATCTCGCGCTCGACCCACTGGCGCACCGACGCCCGAAACGCGTCGTGCTCGGGGGTAAAGAAGCTCGGCATGTGAACCTCGCGCTGCTGGGAATGAACGCGGCGGGAGTTACCGCGGTTGGCAGTACCCGAACCCGACTGGAGCGCCGAGAATCTGCACACACGTCTGCGGCCGCGGCACCTGAATGCAACCTGACGCGCCGATCGCCACGTCGCAGTACGGGCGACAAATACCGGTCTGACCCAACACCAGCCCGTTGCAGTGCAGCGCTCGGGGGCTCGGGCTCGACGAGAAGCACGCCGTGGGCGTGGTGCAGGCCGACTCCTCGGTGCGCGTGTCGGTC
>JAEUJT010000176.1 GCA_016793525.1 Archangium sp.
CTCGACGGCGACCTCGACGAGTTCATCATCGCCCAGCTCATGGGCGTGAAGAACCCCGCCAAGTCGATACCCGAGTAGCTCAGCGCCCGATCACCCGCACGCCGCCGCGCGAGCCGTCGTTGGCCACCGCGCTCAGCGCAGCCGTGTGGCCGTCGAGGCTCATCGCCACGAAGGGGACGTGTCCCGACGCGCCGATGCCGCCGTTCCCGTAGAAGAGCGGGGCGCCGACCAGGGTCCAGTCACTCCCGGTGGTGCGGTACTGCACGAGCGCGGCCGAGGTGCGCGCCACGTTCATTCCCGCGAGGAGGACTCGGTCGCCCTCAGCGCTGACCGCCAGCGGCTGCCGCGCGTAGCCGAAGGAGACCTGGGGCGTGACGTCGAGCCGCGGCCCGTGTTGCCGCCACCCCCCGTCTTCGGCGGTGCGAGTGAAGCGCCACACCGCGCCGGTGGCGCCTCCATCGAGCGCGCGTACGCCGGTGAGAAACGCGACCCGGCCATCGCCGCTCAACGCCACCGAGGCCCGGTACGTGGGGAGAGGCCGCGCGTCGTCACCTCGAAGCGGACCGCCCTCGAGCCGCCACCCGCTGGCGCCGCGAGCGAAGATCCACGCGGTGGACTCCCCGGTGCTCTCGTACGAGGCGGCGACGATGGCCACCGTGCCGGTGAAGTCGAGGGCGGTCGAGGCGCTCCGCGCGCCGCGGGCATCGGCGGTGAGGCGCGCGCCGGGTGGTGTCCACCCTCCGTCTGGGGCTCGTTCGAAGACCATGGCCGTCACGCCCGCATCGCCGCTGTCATACACGCCGACCAGCAACGTATGACCGTCAGCGCTGAGCGCGAGCGTATTGGCCTCGAAGGCGCCGTCGCGGTTGAGCGCCGCCAACACCGGTCCTTGCTGGGCCCAGGTCCCGTTTGGTTGGCGCTGGTAGGTCCACGTCGCGCCGGTCGTACACGGGCCTCCGACGACGAGCGTCTCTCCGAGCGCGTCGATGGCCGTCGCGATGCCCTGGCACCTCGCGGTCGCCGCGCGCGTGGGGTCGGCGAGCTTGGGGCCTTGTTGGGTGAAGCCGCCCGCATCGGCACGCGCGAACACCCAGCTCGCGCCGAGAAAGCCCGATGCGTCGCGGAGCGCGCCCACCACGATCGTCTTGCCTTCGGCGTCGAGTGACAGCGAGCTCCCGAACTCACCGGGGCCGGCGAGGTCGCTGGGGTTCAGCGTCGGCTCGAGCTGGAGCTGGCCCGCCTCGACGGTGGTGCGCGTGAATTCTGTCGTCGAGGTGGCTGGGCCGGCGGAGGTCATCACCTCGACCACGCCGCTCTGGGTCCCCGGCATCACCAGCGCCCGCAGGTGGGTCGGTCCCCGGTGGAGGAGGAGGGCGGGCGTGCCGGCGATGACGACCGAGGTCGCGCGGTCGAGCTCGGTGCCCTCGAGCGTGATCACCCCGCCGACGGGGCCCTGGGCTGGGGCGAAGGTGAAGCGGAGCGGGGTGACGGTGCACTCACCGGCCCCCGTCGTGCCGTCGACCGCCACGCAGCTACCGCCGCGACAGGCGAAGTCGCTAAGGCAGTCATCGTCGGAGGTGCACTCGAAGCATCGCGCTGTCGGAGCGGGCGGCTGGGCACACGCCACTACGAGCATCGCTGCACACCAGGGGCCTCGGGTCATGTCCACGACGGGGCGGTGAGACGCCTTCCGTCCTCCGTGCGCGGCGCGGTTGCGTCGTCGGGGAGGCCCTTGAGCCGGTCCCACCGCTGGCAGGTGACCGCCTGATGCGACTGGTCGAGGCCTTCGCAGTAGTTGGTGAAGAAGCAGCGGCGAATCTCGTCTCCGCGGCCCTGGCGAATTTTCTCGAACCAGTCGGGGTCGGCGAGCGACTGGCGCGCCGAGGCGACGATGTCGGCGTGCTCCGCCGCGAGAATGTCTTCGGCCTGCCAGAAGCTCGAGATGCCGCCGCAGGTGACGACGGGCGTTGAGAACCCCGCCTCTCGAATCGCGCTCCGCACCGAGGCCACGTCGCGCACGTTGCGGCCCCAGGGCCCGGCGCCCGAGATGTTCGGCGTGGGCATGCACTCGTGGCCCGACGGACCGGTGTACGGGTACGCCGCGTGGCCCACCTTCGGCTGCTTCGCGTCTTCGAATTTCCCCCCGCGGGAGAGCGACACGAAGTCCATGCCCGCCCGCGCGAACTCCGCGCCGAAGAAGCGCGCGTCGTCGACCCGGTTGCCGCCGTCGATGATGTCGTCGGTGAGGAAGCGGCAGCCCACCGCGACCGACGGTGGAACCGCCTTGCGCACCGCGGAGAACACCTCGAGCGGGAGCCGGGCGCGTGCGGCGGGAGAGCCCCCGTAGCCGTCGATTCGCGTGTTGGTCGCGGAGAGGAAGCTCGCCAGCGTGTACGCGTGCGCGCAGTGCAGCTCGATGCCGTCGAAGCCCGCGCGGGCGCAGCGCTCCGCCGCTTCGGCGAACACCGGCGGCAACGTCTTCGGGAGCGACGCGATGTGGGGCAGCTCGACGTCGGTGACGCGCTCGCGAAAGCCCATGGCGTACGCGTCGAATTCGCGCGGCGTGAGCACTCGGCGCAGCGCCTCGTCGTCTGACTCCGTGAGTCGCGCTCGGAGCGCCCCGTCGGACACTCCGGGGAACGCCGCGCGGTGCGACTCCGTCAACGCGAGGTGCGCGCCGAAGTACTTCTCCTTCGTCGGTCGCCGCTTGATGGCCAGAAAGTCGATGAGCTGAATGAAGATGCGCGTCGCTCCACCGCTCGCGTCGTGCACGGCGTCGGCGAGGTGTTTCAACCCCGGCACGTAGCGCTCGTGGCTCGCGCGCAGCAGCGGCCCCGACGCGACGTCGCGTACGCCGGTGGCTTCGACCACGATGACGCCGGGCCGGCCCTGCGCGAAGCGGCGGTACCAGGCGAGCACCTCCGGGGTGACGAGCCCATCATTCGTCGCGCGCCACGGCACCATCGCGGG
>JAEUJT010000182.1 GCA_016793525.1 Archangium sp.
AGCGCCGCCGAGACGTGCTGGCTGTCTTGGTGCACCTGGCCCCAGAGCACGTCAGGGCACGTCAAGGTGTTGGTGAGTGAGCGCAGGTACGCATCTTGGCGCACCCCGGGAATCGCCATGCCCGCCGACGCGCGCGGACCGAAGTAGGGACCGATGTTCGGCTCGTCGTTGAACGCCGCCGCGATGTAGTCGGCGAAGCCTTCGTGCAGCGCACCGCTCTCGTTGTTCGCCGAGCGGGAATCGAGGGCCGCGGTGTCGAAGGTCAGCTCCGCCGTCGCGTACACCACGCCGTGGCCGAGCTCGTGCTCGAGCACCGTCGCGTCGTACGCCGCGTCGGCCGCGTTTCCCTGAAAGATCATCAGCGTGTCGACCCCGGTGTCGAAGCCCGGGAGCGGCAGCTGCGCGAACTGCTCGCGCGGGAAGAAGGCCGCGTTGTCGATGCGCGACAGCGTGGTGGCGCGCGCCATACACGGCGGGTTGAGGAAACACGTCGGGTTCATCAGCAGGCTCGACTGCAGCTCGTTGAAGTTGGGGAACATCACGTTCGCCCACACCGCCGGTTTGCGCGAAGGCGTGCGGCGCTCGTCGCGCATCGCGAAGGCGCTCACCGCCGGCTGGTGGCCCGAGAACGTGCCCTGCGCCGAGGCCGACAACCCGCGCACCCAGTCGTACACGCGGTTGAGGTGGAAGAAGGAATTCACCTCGGCGAACTCGTCTGAGTTGGCCGGGTCGCTCGCCACCACCGTGGTGGGGTTGGCCGGCGGGTCGACCGGCGGGTACTCGAAGGAGCCCGCATCGTTGGTCGACGACGAGGCGCGCCGCAGCCGGTCGCATACGCCGATGTCGTAGGCCACCGCGACGCTGGCGGGCCCGATGGGGAACTGGGTGGTCCCCGTGACCCGCTTGGCGCCGGCGTCGGGCTGGCACCCTTCAGACGGGCAGCAGTTGAACTGCGTCAGCTGGTGGCCACACAGATTCGATGCCGTGTTGGGCGTGGTGGCCCAGCCACCGTCGGAGAGGAACGTGTCGCAGGTGTCAGCCACCATCGAGCCGCCGTCGGTGTGCCGCAGCTCGGTCTTGATGGTGGGGGTGCGGCCGACGCCGGCATCGAGGCCTCCGGGCGAGAGCGCGTAGACGTCAGCGTCGAGCGCCGCCGTGTGCACCCGGTTTTGAGTGAAGAGCACCTCGCCCGTCACGGCGTCGACCGCGACGTACCAGTTCTTCGAGTAGTCGACCGATGCGACGTGAATGAGAAAGCCCTGGTGCAGCTCAGTGCCCACGTCGAAGAAGCGCCGGGTGGCGCCGCCGTAGGGCAGCCCGTCAGCTCGGAGCGCCGGGAAGGGAATGGCCTTGGCCGCCAGCCGCATTGCCGGGGCTTCGTCGAGCACCGCGCCGTCGACCGCCCGCGCGTGGGGCACGAGGCTCGAGGAGATCTGGACCACCTGGCGGTTCGTGTCGAGGGTGACCACCAGCCGCGCGCCGTAGACCTCGGTGGCACCGACGTACTGGCGGAGGTGGAAGCTGGCGCCGAAGCGGGTACCGAAGGCGTGGCTGTGCTTCAGCGTCGACGTGGCCGGCAGGCCCCAGGCTTCGCGGTTCGACAGCGCCCAGGCCTCGACGGCCGAGGAGAGCTCTCCGGGGAGCGGGGCCGACAGCACGCCGGCCTCGAAGCGCGGCTGACCGGTGGGTGTGGCCTGGCGGGTGGTGACGGTGGGGTGAAACACCGCAGCGGCGGAGACCAACGCGACGAGAGACGACAGCATGGAGAAACCCTCGAAAGCTCGGGCGCATCGGCCTGCGCCCTTCGACCGCGCCTTTCTATGTGCCGGCCGGTCGAGATGCCACCACGCGTGCGTTCAGGGCGGTGACGCCGAAAAAGCATCCCGCCGGCGCTGCTCGGGCATCACGGGGGACATAGGGGTTACGCGCCGCCGGAGTTCCCCGAAACGCCTGTCGGCCGGCACGCAATGAGCCAGGCGTACGAGCTGTACCGCGCCCAGCTCGTCGCCGGCGTCGCTGCGGTTTCGCCGGTGCTCTTTCTGGTGGGGGCTCGAACGATGGTCACTGCGCCGATGGTCCTGCTCTGCGCGGGCATGGCCTCCGCCGGCGTGGTCGTCGCGACGCTGCTCCAGCACCGCATTCGACGAAAACAGGGCGCGTTCTGATATTCGCGCCGCATGACGAAGCTGCGTGTAGGGCTCCTCGGAGCGACTGGTCTGGCCGGGCAACAGTTCGTTTCGGCGCTGAACGGGCACCCGTGGTTCGAGCTGACGGGGTTGGCCGCGTCTCCGCGCAGCGCGGGCAAGACGTACGTCGAGGCGCTCAAGGCCCCCAACGGAATGACGGGCTGGTTCCTGGCCGAGCAGATTCCCCAGCGCATCGCGGAGATGAAGGTGGTGGCGGGTGACGCCCTCCGCGCGACCGACTTCGACCTGGTGTTCAGCGCCGTCGAGTCTGACGTGGCGAAGGAGCTCGAGCCCAAGCTGGCGAAAGACATTCCGGTGGTCTCCGCGGCGAGCGCGTTTCGCTACGAGGCCGACGTGCCGCTGCTCATCCCCCCGGTGAACCCCCAGCACCTGGGCCTCCTCGAGACGCAGCGGGCCAAGCGCGGGTGGAAGGGCTTCATCGCGCCGATGCCCAACTGCACCACCACCGGTCTGGCCATCACCCTGGCGCCGTTGGAGGCCGCGTTCGGCGTACAGGCGGTGCTGATGACCTCGATGCAGGCGGTGTCGGGCGCGGGCCGCAGCCCCGGGGTCATCGGGCTCGACATCATCGACAACGTCATTCCCCACATCTCGAAAGAGGAAGGGAAGGTCGAGGTCGAGACGAAGAAGATTCTCGGCACGGTCGACACGCCGCACGCGGTGAACGTCTCCTGCACCTGCACCCGGGTGGCGGTGTTGGAAGGGCACACCGAGGCGGCGTACGTGTCGCTCCGCAAGAAGGCCACGCTCGACGAGGTCTCCGCGGTGCTGCGCGGCTGGCAGGGCCACGAGTGGGCGCGCGGGCTGCCCTCGGCGCCTCCGCGGTGGATCGAAGTGCTCGATGACCCGTTCCGCCCCCAGCCCCGGCTCGACCGGGAGACGCACGGCGGCATGGCCACGTCGGTGGGCCGTTTGCGCACGGACAACGTGCTCGAAAACGGCATCAAATACGTGCTGGTGTCCCACAACACGAAGATGGGGGCGGCCAAGGGAGCGGTGCTGGCCGCGGAACTGTTGAAAACCCGTGGCCTTCTGTGATGTAGGCCAAACCGACTCACTCCAGGAGCTCAGCGCCACATGGCCTACGTCGTCGCCGACCCATGCATCAAGTGCAAGTACACCGACTGTGTCGAAGTGTGCCCGGTGAACTGCTTCTACGAAGGCGCCAACTTTCTCGTCATCAACCCCGACGAGTGCATCGACTGCGGCGCCTGCGAGCCGGTGTGCCCGACCAAGGCGATTTTCCCCGAGAGCGACCTTCCCGAGAAGTGGAAGGAATTTAAGGCGCTCAACGCCGACCTGTCTCCGAAGTGGCCGAACATCTCGGAGAAGAAGTCTGCGCTGCCCGACGCCGAGTCCTTCAAGGACAAAGAGGGCAAGCGGGCGCAGCTCGACATGAACCCGGGCAAGTGACCGTCACTCGACGGAGAGCTGCTTCACGGTCAGCCCCCGCGACCGCAGTGCCCGGTGCAACGCCTCGAGCGTCTCGCGTGGCACCGGCGCTTTCGACTTCAGCAGCTTGAGCGAAATGGCCTTCGGGCCGACGCGCTCGATCTCCACCTCGGCCCCGAGCGATTTGGCGAGGCCGAGTCGCATCGCCGGCCGCTGGCTCTTCACGAAGACGTCGATGGTCTCGATCAGCTTCACCGCCTCCTGCGCGCGCGAGGGCTCCACCGCCAGAGGGGCCTCCGTTCCTCCGCTCATCGCCACGGTTTGACGAACCGGCGTGACTGGAGGGGGTGGAGCGCTCAGCGCGGCCTCGACCTTGGCCAGAATCGCGCGCTCGAAGGGCGGCAGCGGTTCTTCCCGAACCTCGTCGAGCTGGTGGGCCTGGGCGTGGTGCTGCGCGCGTACGGTGGTGAGCCGCTGGGCTTCGGCGTCGACGTGGCGGCGAGCGGCGGGGAGCGACTGCGCGGGGTTCGCCATCGTCACGACCACCACCGGCTTGGCCTCGGCGACAGGGAGCGTGCGCGCTCCGGTCAACGTTCGCGGAGCCGCCTTGGACGACGTCGAAGCCTCGCGCAACACGCGGGTGAACGGCACGGCCGGCTTTTTCTTCGAACCAGCAGCGTTGGCGGAGACGACGGAGGGCTCGAGCGAGGGTTTCATGGGCGGGCCTTCTGGTGCAGCTCCGATGCCGCCCCAAGTGCCCGCAACCGCAGTGCTTCCAGCTGGTGCGACTTTCAGTGTTTGAAGCCGCCGGGCTGGTTGGGGCTGGCGCCGGTGAGCTCGTTCACGGCGGCGGGGCAGGTGGCCACGTCAGCGGGTGTGCCCAGCAGCGTGCCCGCACCCCACACGCGGTCTTCAAAGAGCACCGCGTCGCGCACCTCGACCTCGGTGAGGGTGCGGTTCATCTCCCAGAAGCGGCCCTTCACCAGCATGCGCGAGCCGCGCGGGAGCTTCTCGAGCTCGAGGTACTGCTTGGGCGCGAGCTTGGCGATGATGCGCACCGGCGGCGGCCCCTTCTGGTCGTTGGAGTTGTAGTTGATGGCGCCGTCGCGCGGGTCGACCGGCGACCACTCGAGAATCGCCACCACCTCGGTCTGCTCGCTGGCCTTGGCCTTCTTCTTCTTCGGAGTGTTGAGCCCGGTGTCGAGCAGCACCACACCGCCCCAGGCCACGTCGCGGTCGAGGTACGTGTCGCGGAAGTTCGCGGCGGCGGTGTCGGCGGCGATGCTGTTGGCGGCGAAGACCTCGACCGCGTAGCGCTCCCGAAGCGTGGCGAGCTGGAAGTACGCGCTGTCGACCGGGGCCACGCCGTCGTTCGCTTGGCGCAGGCGGCCGAGGTCGATGATGCGCACCTTCGCGTTGAGCGCGGTGGCGGTGTCGAGCCAGGCGTCGGGCACGCGCTTCTCGAGCATCACCCGGCGCACCATGGCCACCAGGTACGACATGGCGGAGAACTGCGGGGTCGAGAGCTGGCGGTCGACGGCCTGCACCAGCGTAGGGTCGAGGAAGAAGTTCTCGTCGCGCTTGTGAATGGTGGGGCTGAGCTCGGCGAGGGCGACGAAGAGGCCGCCGAGCAGCTGCACGCAGCCGGGGTGGTCGGAGCCGGTGTTCAGCAGCTTGGCCAGCTTGGTGCGGGCGAAGCGCTTGTCCATCGCCTCTTCGCGAAAGACCACGCCCTTGCCGTCGCCGAAGATGACTTCTTTCTGCGCGGCCGCGGGGAGGGCGGCGCTCACCACCAGCATCAGTGCGAAACGTCGCATAGCGGCGCAAGGTACCATGGGCGTGTGACGATGGCGTCTCGCCGTCATTCACCGCCGCGCCGGACCTCCCGCTCCCTTTCATGCGACGGTTGCGGGGCTGGAGTGTCACTGGTGCATGGCGAGATTCGAGCCGGCTGGGTGCGAAGCGTAGGTGCTTGCGTCAGGTGTGCGCGGCGGGTCGGAAGCGGAGCAGCAGCAGGGCGGGCAGCAGCTCGAATGCGCCCGCGAGCCCGAACAGGGTGTGGCCTCCCAACAGGTCATACACGCGGCCCGAGGTCGCGTAGCCCACCACGCCGCCGACGCCGAAGATGGTGGCGAACAGCAGCGCCTGGCCGGTGGCGCGGAGGGAGTCGGGGGTCTCTTGGGTCATCCACTCCACGCTCGCGACGTAGAAGGTGCCGAAGCCGATGCCGTGCAGGCCAGCGAGCGCCACCACCACCCAGCCTGAGTTGGTGGCCGCCATGCCCCACCAGCGCAGCGCGCTCACCGCGATGGAGAAGAGAATGACTGTGCGCGGGCTTTTCACGCGCGCGTGGATGCGGGGCCAGAGAGAGAGGAGCGCGACCTCCGACGCGACGCCGGTGGCCGCGCACACCCCGACCAGCGAGGTGTCCTCTCCGAGCGAGAGGAGGTGCGGTGCCAAGCTGCCGTGGTACGGCGTGGCGGCGATCCAGTGGAGGGCACCGGCGCCGAGCACAGTGCGCACCCCGGGCTGTTTCAGCAGCCGCGGCGCCTGCGCCAGTTCTGGCCGCGGCCCGTCGCCCACCACCGCCGGCCCGCGCGACAAGGCCACCGCCGCCCACGCCGCGCTCACGCCGATGGCCACCAGCGGGACGAAAATGACGCGCGCGTCGACCTCGTGGACCAGCGCGCCGAACGCGAGCGACGAGGCAACGAAGCCAATCGAGCCGAAGCGCCGAATGCCCGCGTAGGTGCCCCCGTTGGCGCCGACGTGTTGGAGCGCCAGCGCGTCGGCCATGGGCACCACCGCGCTCGCGAACGCGGCGTTGACGGCCAGCGCCAGCAGCACCTCGGGGAACGACGTCGCGAACCAGAGCAGCACGAGGCCCGCTCCGGTGCCAAGGCACAGCGTCACCAGCACCCGCCCGTGGCGTCCGGTGCGATCGGCGTAGTGGCCCCACAGCGGAGGGACGACGAGCATCACCACCGGAGATACCGATTGGGCAACGCCGGCCTCCGAGGCGCTGAGGCCCAACGCGCGCAGGTACGCGGGGAGGAAGGGCAGCAGCACGCCCACCGTGCAGAAATAGAGGAGGTAGAAGATGGCCAGCGGTGCGGCGGAGGGGCCGGGCACGATGCGCGCCTGTACCACCGGGGACGTGAAACCGCGCTGGTCTGGCTCGAGCGTTTCCTTTACGGTGCGCGCCGCCATGGCTGCACCTGCTGACGACATTCGCATCTCGCCCGTCACGTCTGAAGGCGAGCTGTTTCAGGCGCTGGCGATTCGCGAAATCGTCTTCATCGAAGAGCAGAGCGTGCCCGAGGGGTTGGAGCGCGACTCCGAAGACGCGAAGGCGTTTCACGTGTTGGCGATGAAGAAGGGCCACGCCATCGGCACGGGGCGGTTGGTCGAGCTCCAGGCCGCTCCCGAGGGCATGACG
>JAEUJT010000277.1 GCA_016793525.1 Archangium sp.
CTCGACGCCGCGCGCTGCTTCGCCACCACCGACCGCGCCCAAGCGGTGGGGTGGACGCGCCAGGCGCGGGTGGCGCTCGAGCAGCAAAGCGTGGCCCCCCTCGTCGCCCAGTGTGATGGCCAGCTGGCCGCGCTGGGTGAGGCGCAGGCGGTGGCTGCGCTGCCCGACGGAGAGAGCGGCCGCGCGCAACAAGCGCTGTCGGAGCTGGTGAAGGTGAGCCAGCTGCTGATGGAGGCGCGCGACGTCGATGGCCTCATCGAGCGCATCGTCGAGGTGGCGCTGTCGCTGCTGGGCGCCGAGCGTGCCTTCATCTTCACCCGCTCAGCCGACGACGCCCCCCTCAAGCTTCGCATCGGCCTCGGCGCCGACGGAGCGCGCTTCGTCGACGAGGAACAGGCCTCCATCAGCCGCGGCGTGGTGCAGCGCACCGACACCTCGGGGAAAGGCTTGGCCGTCTCAGACGTCGACCAAGACGAGACGCTCAAGGAGCGCCGCAGCGTCATGGCCTTCTCGCTGCGCAGCGTGCTGTGCGCGCCGCTGGTGCACCAGTCGAAGCGCCTGGGCGTGCTGTACCTCGACAGCCAGCTGACCCGCGCCATCTTCGGGCCGAGGGAACTCGAGCTCTTGGAGTTGTTCGCGGCGCAAGCGGCAGTGGCCTTGGCCAACGCGCAGGCCTTCGGTGAAATCGCCAAGCTCAACCGCGACCTCGACGGCCAGGTGCGCGAACGCACGCTTCAGCTCGAAGCCACCAACCTCAAGCTGTCGGCGACGCTGCACGAAATCGAGAACACCACGCTGCGGCTGGCCGAGGCGCGGCGCGAGGCGCTCGAGAAAGAGCTGCTGCTGGCGCGCGACATTCAAATGTCCATCGTGCCGCCGCGGCAGGTCTTCGAGAAAGAGGCGATGCGGTACATCGGCCACACCGAGCCCGCCAGCTTCTGCGGCGGAGATTTCTGGTGCCCCTTCGAGCTCGGCTCGCGGCTCTGCCTCTTCGTCGGCGACGTCACCGGCCACGGTATGGCGTCAGCGCTCCTCACCACCACCGCCAAGAGCTGCATTGACACGTTGGTGTTGGAGGCTGGCAAGGGCCTCGGGCTCGACGCGATGTTCTCCACGCTCAACAACGTGCTGAAGCAGGCGAGCAACGGCCAGCTGACGATGACCGCCTTCGTCGCCGAGTTCGACCGGGCCAACGGCGTGCTGCGCTTCGTCAGTGCAGGGCACCCGGCGCAGTATCTCGTCACCGCGTCGGGCGAAGTGAAGAGCCTGCACCAGCTGAGCGCGCGGCTGGGTGACAAGTCTGACAGCGTCTTCACCGTCAGCACTGCGCCGGCGCAGGCCGGAGACCGCATCGTCATCTACACCGACGGCGTCATCGAGTGGCCCAACGGGCGCGAGCGCGACTACGGCGCGAAGCGGCTCAAGGGCGTGCTGACGACCGCCCACACCACCGACGTTGCGGGCCTGCACCAACGCATCCTCGCCGACGTGGCGGCCTACGTGGGCGACGTGCCTGCGCCCGACGACGTCACGCTGGTGGTGGCGGAGCTGCGCTGAGTACACTTGAGGCATGACGGAACCTTCGTCGTCGCTGGTCGCGATTCCCCTCCCCGATGCAGCGCTCGAGCGCGCGGTGCGGCAGCCGGCCACCGCGTGGACAGCGAAGACCACCGAGCTCGTGTTCGAACGCGCCGCGGCCTTGACCTCGGCTGGCCTGGGGCCAAACGCCACCGAAGCCGGCTCCGCGCAGCTGTGGCACACGCTCTACGCGCTGTACGAGTCGCAAGACTCCGCGACGGCCGTGCACCGTGAATTCGTCGCCGGCGTGTTGACCGCGCGCGACCCGTCGTGGGCCGACGCACCGCACGACCCGCGGCTGCTCGACGACGCCGTGTTCCGCCAGGCACTGCTCGACCTGGTGGCGAACAACACCATGGGGCCGCTGCAGCAGGCGCAGGTGGCGTCCCAGTCGACCCTCTCTCGCGCGCAGTTCGCGCTGCTGGCGAGGCACAATTGGTACCGCTCCCGCAGTTTCTACCGGCTGGGGTGGTGGCTTCTGGGTCGCATCGAGCTGCGCTCGATGAAGTCGCTGGCCGAGAACTTGTTCGGCGAAGTGGGCTCCCATGGCCCGACGCACCCCGACTTGCTGGCCCGGCTCCTCTCGGCGCTGGGCATGGAGTCGCGCTTCGACGACCACCCCACGTGGACCGAGGCCCACCGGTACATCGTCTATCGCCAGCAGACCATTCGTCAGCCGGGCGTCGACTGGGGCCTGGGTATGCTCTTCGCGCTCGAGAGCAGCCCGCGCACGGGCCACGAGCAGATGGTGAAGCTGGTGAAGGCCGCCGGCTTCACCGACGACATCGCGGAGTTCTTCACCGTGCACCTGGTGGTCGACCTCGAGCACGTCGAGGAGATGCTCGACCTCATCCGCACCTGCGTCCAAGACGTGCAGGGGCGCTCCAACGTGGTGCACTCCGCGCGGCGCTTCTGTGAGATGCGCCGGTTGTACTCCGACCGCTTGTGGCGGGAAGTGCACCTGCTGAAGTAGCCCGGCTGTTACGGCTTCTTTTCGGGCGCCGGCTGCGGAGCCGGGCGGCAGCGCTCACGGCACGGCTTGGCTTGGGCTTCGCACGTGTTGAGGCACTGCATCATCTTCGAGGACTGCGCCTTGCCGTCGGTGGTGCCATTGGGCGCGGTACAGGTGCGCAGGCACTCGGCCGACGCCTGGTTGCACCGCGACTCGCACGCGTCTTGGGCCTGCGCCGGGAGTCCCGAGAGCATCAAGCTGATCAGCAGCGCGCGCATACCGGCTGTGACGCGCGTCATCTGCTTCGCATTCATGACGTGGCCTCGGTGCAGCGAGTGCACAGCGGCTGCGCGGGGACTTCGGGGCGAAAGGCCCAACACCGCGGGCACTTGTGGCCATGTGCGGCATGCACCGCACCACGCACACCCGTGACGACGGGTTGCGCGTCAGCGGAGGTGTCAGACAGCTCGACCTGGCTGACGATGAACAGCTCGGGCAAGACGTCGCGGTATTTCGTCAGCAGCTCGCGCCACGGCCCGGCCTCGGTCACCAGCTCGACCCGCGCCTCGAGCGACTTGCCGATGCGCTTGTCGCGGCGCGCAGCCTCGAGGAGCGGCAGCACTCCGCGGCGCACCTCGAAGAGCTTCTCGTAGTCGGCCA
Organism: Archangium sp.; assembly: GCA_016793525.1. The sequence goes on from JAEUJT010000277.1 coordinate 3,191, forward strand.
TCACCGCCGCGTCGACGCGCGCGCTGGGGAGGGGGAAATCGGTGAGGAACACCGACTTCGCCTTGTCTCCAGGCAGATGTTGCCACGCTTCCTCTGAGGTGAAGCTGGTGATGGGCGCCAGGGCGATGAGCAACTCACGCGCAATTCTGTACAGCGCCGTCTGCGCGCTGCGGCGAGCGACGCCGGTCTTCTTGCGAGTGTAGAGCGTGTCTTTCTGAATATCGAAGTACACCGAGGAGAGCTCCACGGCGCAGAAGTCGATGATGGCGTGGTACACCGCGTGGAGCTCATATGCTTCGTAGGCCTTCTTCACCGTGGCCAACAGCGCGTCGAGCTTCCACACCGCCCACTGGTCGAGCGGCTCCAGCGTCGCGACGGCGTCTTTCGCCGGGTCGAAGTCGTACAGGTTTGACAGCGCGTAGCGCAGCGTGTTGCGAATTTTGCGGTAGCCCTCGGCGAGGGTGTCGAGAATGCCCTTCGAAAGCCGCACGTCGTCGCGGTAGTCGCTCGAGGCCACCCAGAGGCGCAGCACCTCGGCGCCGTGCTGCTTGATGATGTCTTCGGGCGCCACGACGTTGCCTTCAGACTTCGACATTTTCTTACCCGCGCCGTCGACCACGAAGCCGTGGGTGAGACAGGCCTTGTAAGGCGAGTGGCCGCGCGTCGCGGTGGCCACCAGGAGCGAGCTGTGGAACCAGCCGCGGTGTTGATCCGACCCTTCCAAATACAGGTCGACCGGCACCGAGTGGTTGGGCCGCTTGGCCGCCACCGCCGCGAAGCTCGAGGC
>JAEUJT010000379.1 GCA_016793525.1 Archangium sp.
GAGCAAGAAGAGCTCGACGAAGACGACGTCAAGCGCATGCGCTACCGCAAGGCGTTGGCGCGCAAGAAGCGCATCGAGCGCGAAGCCGAAGGCGAGATCAAGGAGCTCAACATCACCGCGATGATGGACATCATGACCATCATCTTGGTGTTCCTCATCAAGTCGTATTCGACGTCGTCGGTGACGGTCACCGCGTCTGAAGACATTCGGCCGCCGGTGTCGACGACGCGCCTGACGCCAAAAGACACCATCGCGGTGACGGTGACGCCCAAGGGCATTTTGGTGGGCGATCGCCGCAAGGTCGAGCTCAACGGCAACATGCAGGTCGTCAGCTCCGAGCTGCAGGGCAAGCTGATCCTCCCGCTCGACGCGGCGCTGAAGAAAGAAGTCGAGAAGCTGAAGTACATCGCCGAGCGCAACCCGGCGGCGCCCTTCAATCACGAGGTCTCCATCATCGGAGACAAGCGCATCCCCTACGAGCTGCTCAGCTCGGTGCTGTACACAGCGGGGCAGAACGAGCTCGAGAACTTTCGGCTCATCGTCATCGCCAAAGACTCGAACTAGCGCTCCCGCGGGGGTTTCGCGGTAGAGGCGTTGGGTATGGCTCCCATCACCGTCGTCGGCGCTGGCCTCGCGGGCAGCGAATGTGCGTACCAATTGGCGCGCCTGGGCCACCAGGTGGTGCTGCGCGAGCAGAAGCCCGAGAAGCGGTCTCCGGCGCACCAGTCGCCAGGCCTGGCCGAGCTCGTCTGCTCCAACTCGCTGCGCAGCGATAACCCCGAGAGCGCCATCGGCCTCCTTCACGCCGAACTGCGGAGGGTGGGCAGCCTCATTCTCTCCAGCGCCGATCTGCACCGAGTGCCCGCGGGAGACGCCTTGGCGGTCGAGCGCGTGGGCTTCAGCGGCGAAATCGAAGCGCGGCTGCGTGCTCAGCCTTCACTCACGGTGGTTCCCGGCGAGGTGACGGCCGTTCCCGACGGGTTGGTGGTGGTGGCGACGGGGCCGCTGACGAGCGAGGCGCTGACCACGTCGCTGGCCGGCTACACCGGCGAGAAGCTCTATTTTTACGACGCCATCGCGCCCATCATCGCGGCCGACTCCATCGACATGTCGGTGGCGTTTCGCCAGAGCCGCTACGGCAAGGGCGGGGGCGACGACTACCTCAACCTCCCGCTGTCGAAAGACGAGTACCAGCGCTTCGTCGCCGAGCTGCGCACCGGCCAGAAGGTGACGCCGCACGCCTTCGAGGAACCGAAGTACTTCGAAGGCTGTCTGCCGATCGAAGTGATGGCCGAGCGCGGTGAAGAGACGTTGGCCTTCGGTCCGATGAAGCCGGTCGGGCTGGTCGACCCCCGCACGGGCCGCCAGTCGCACGCCGTGGTGCAGCTGCGCATGGAAGACAAGGCCGGCACCGCGTGGAACCTGGTGGGCTTTCAGACCCGGCTCACCTGGGGCGAGCAGAAGCGCATCTTCGCGCTCATCCCCGGGCTGCAGAACGCGGAGTGGCTGCGTATGGGGCAGATCCACCGCAACACCTTCATCGACGGGCCGCGGCTGCTGGCGTCGGATCTGTCGCTCAAGGCGGAGTCGCGCATCTTCTTCGCCGGGCAGATCTCCGGCGTCGAGGGCTACGTGGAGTCGGCGGCGTGTGGGTACCTGGTGGCGCTTTCGCTCCACGCGCGGCTGACGGGTACGCCCTTCGAGCCGCCTCCAGCCGCCACTGCACTCGGAGCGCTCTACCGCCACGTGACGGGAGAGGCGCACCCCGAGGGGTATACGTACCAGCCGACGAACATCGTCTTCGCGCTCTTCCCGCCCATCGAGGGTCGCTTCAAGAAGGCTGAGAAGCGGGTGCAGTACTCGAAGCGGGCGCGGGCGGCGTTCGACAGCTGGGCTCCGCGCGCGCCGCACCCGGTGTTGCCGTGGCCGGAGCCCGCGCCGGTTCCTGTTCCATCGGTGGTTTCCGCTCCGGCGGTAGCGCAGTGAAGGAGTCGCACATGCGGACGTTTGGGCTCGTGGTGATGGTGGCGCTGGTGGGGTGCAAGAAGCCAGCGGAGGGCGGGGCGGCGGGCGCTCCGGGCACCACGCGGCTCGGGCTGCAGCAGGCGGCGCCGCGCGTGCCCAGCCTCGGTACACGGCGGGTGGAGGGCGCAGCGAGCGACCTCCGACTGTCGCCCTCGGGCAAGGCCGCGGTGGCGTTGCTCGACGCCGAGACGCCCTCGCTCCAAGGTGTGCCGCCGTCGCTCAAGCTGGGCGCGCTCTGGTTGGTGCCGATGCAGGGCGACAAGGCGGTGAAGATCGCCAACGGCGTCAGCAACGCACCGGGTGGGCTGCTCTTCTCCGACGACGGGAAGTACCTGCTCACCCTCGGCGGCTTCGACCCGCAGCAGCAGCATGGCGACTTGTTCATCGTCGACCTCGACACTCCGGGCGAGGAGCGCACCGCGGTGGCGCGCCGGGTGACGTACCTGCTGGCCAGCCCCGACAGCGCGAAGGTCGCCTACGTGAGCGACTCGGTGCTCCACTTCGGTGCGATGCCGAAGGGCCCGTTCCGCCAACTCGCGGGCGAGGTGGCCACGGCGGAGTTCTCCCCCGACAGCAAACACCTCTACTTCCGCCGGCGGGTGTCGGCTGGCGGCGGGCTGTACCAGGTCGATCTGACCGCGGAGAAGTCGGTGCCGAAGCGGCTGTTCGACAGCGTGGGCGAATTCGCGGTGACGCACGACTCGCGCACGGTGGTGGCCATGGCGCGGTCGAACCCGGCGCAGTTCGGCTTCGAGCTGCACGTGGCCGACGCGGCGACGCTCAAGTCGCGCAAGGTGTCTGACGACGTGATGCGCTTCGCGCTGTCTCGCGACGCGAAGTGGCTCAGCTTCATGCGCATCCCCTCTACGCTCTCGACGGCGAAGGGCGGGGGCATGAACCCGCAAGACCTGCAGATGGGCGAGCTCGTGTTGGCGCCGCTCTCGGGGGGCGAGGGCCGCGTAGTCGGTCAGCGGGTGCGCGACTTCGAGTTCAGC
>JAEUJT010000401.1 GCA_016793525.1 Archangium sp.
CTTGTCGAGGAAACTCACCACCGGCACCGGAATGATCACCATCAGCAGGACGAAGCCCACTTTGAGCGCGCTGACGACCGCCGCGGTGAGTCGCTGTCGAGCCGAGGCCACGCTGGTGAATAAGCATGCGCTGCGCCTTCGCAAGCACGGCGGAACTCGCGGCGGGAAGATGGTGTTGAAGTGAGGCGCATGCGGGGGTTCGCGGTCCTCGTGGTGATCCTCGGTGGCGTCTCTGACGCGCGGCCGAAGCTGCGGGTGATGATCGACGCGGGCCACGGGGCTCCGGGCAACGACGGCAACCGCGGTGCGCTCTGCCAGCTGGAGAAAGATCACACCGCGTGGGTGTCGTCACAGCTGGCGAAGGCCTTGCCGCTGCTGGGCGACTTCGACATGAGGGAGACCCGCACCGGCATTTCGCGTCCCACCTACCCGCAGCGAATCCACCAGGCCGAGGTGTGGAAAGCCGACGCGATCGTCAGCATCCACTCCGATGCGCGCGGCTCGCTCACCTCGTGGAAGCCCTTCGAGGGCCAGGAGACGCAGTGTTTTCGCAGTGACGCCGCGCCGGGTTTTTCAGTGCTGTGGAACGACTCTGGGCCAGCGCCGGTGGTGGCCGGGCGGGTGCGGCTCGGGCGTGCTGTGATCTCGAGGCTGATCGCGGCGGGGTTCACGCCGTACTCCGGAGTTGATTACGCGTCGCTCTACCGACCCGACGACGTCGCCGGAGGGTGGATCGACCTTCGCCCCGACGGCCAAAACGTTTACTTCCTGCGCGCGTCACCACGGGGTCCCACGGTGATCATCGAGACGCACCACGCGGCCGATGTCACTGAAGTCGCGGAGTGGCAGAAGCCAGAGACGGTGCAGACCTTCGCGCGTGCGCTCGCTGCGGCGCTGCTCGACGCGTTCCCACGGTGACGTTGGCCGGTCGCGTGCAGTGGGGTACACCCACGCGGCACGGAGGCCGCAGTCCCAATGGCTCGCATCGTCGTTCAGAAGTTCGGTGGCTCCTCGGTGGCCGACGCCGACAAGCTGCGCAAAGTGGCTGCGCGGGTGAAGGCTCGCCGCGACGAGGGCTGGCAGCTGGTGGTCGTGGTCTCGGCCATGGGCGATACGACTGACGAACTGCTGGGGCTGGCGAAGAAGATCTCCGCCGACCCGCCACGGCGTGAGCTCGACATGTTGCTGACGTGCGGGGAGCGCATCTCCATGGCCCTGCTGTCGATGGCGCTTCATGAACTTGGCGTGCCCGCGATCTCCTTCACCGGCTCACAGAGCGGCATCATCACCGACGACACCCATGCCCAAGCGCGCATCGTCGAGGTGAAGCCCGCGCGCCTCGAGGAGGCGCTGGGGCAGGGAAAGGTCGTGATCGTCGCCGGCTACCAAGGCGTCTCGCGCAACAAAGAGGTCACCACGCTTGGCCGTGGAGGCTCCGACACCACCGCGGTGGCCCTCGCCGCGGCGCTCGGGGCCGACTGCGAAATCTACTCCGACGTCGACGGCATCTTCTCGGCTGACCCGCGCATCGTGCCCTCGGCGCAGAAGCTCGAGTCGCTGTCCTTCGACGAGATGCAAGAGCTCGCCGCCGCTGGCGCGAAGGTGCTCAACGCCCAGGCCGTGGAGTTCGCCAAAGAGAAGAACATCGTCATTCACGCGCGCTCGACGCATTCCGCTGGCACTGGAACGGCGATCCGCGCCACGAGCACCACAGGCCGAGTGAAAGGCGTCACCGGAGAGACCGACGTCTGGCTCTTCTCCAGCGAGGCCGGGGTCGAGGGCGTGTTGGCGTTTCTCGATGAAAATCAGGTGCGTGGCCGGCACGTCGTGGCCGATGGCGCACGGGCGGTCGTGGTGGTGCCGCTCCACGACGTGCACGCGCCCGAGGTGCTGAAAGCGAAGCTTCCCGCCGCCATCGCGCTGCACGACGACAGCGGCACCGTTACCTGTGTGGGGACAGGTCTCAACGCCGACTGGAGCATCGTGCGGCGTGCGCTGGCGGCGTGTGATGCGCCGGTGAGAGCGGTGTATGCGTCAGCGCTGCAACTGACCGTGGTGGTGCCGCGCGACGCGGTGAAGTCGACCCTGCAACGGCTGCATCAGGTGCTCGTCGGCTGACGAAAATTCCTCGGCTTCACGTTTCTTCAGAAACCATTCGGGCTCGACGCGCATTCACCTGAACGAATGTTGCACCCGCCCGTTCGTGCGTTACCCATGGAGACATCATGAAAGGTCTTCCTCCGAAAACGATGCCGCTCCGAGTCGCCATCCAAGCTGAACCAGCGTTGATCGAGGCGCTGTCAGCGGGCACGGAGTCTTTGATCCTGTCTCCTGTTGAGACCAACCTCGAGATCTCCGCGCGCGTCACCCAGGCCGACGTGGTGCTGGTCGACACGACGGTGAACACAGCGCAGGCGCTCGAGGCCATTCGAACGCTGCAGCTGAAGCGTCCCATTCTCGCGCTCGTCGCGCCGGGCCAAGCGCAAGCCGCGCTCACCGCCGGAGCCACAGGCGCCATCGAGCGCAACCACAGCGCGTCGGCGATCGAAGCCGCGCTCTTCGCGCTCCGCCAGGGCCTCTCGGTGGTCGAGTCGAAGTTCCTCGAGTCCGCCGGTGCGACTGCCGCGCACGTCACGCTGACGCCTCCGGTGCCCGGTGAAAAAGACGTGCTCACCCGCCGCGAGCACGAAGTGGTGGGGCTCATGGCCGACGGGCTGTCGAACAAGCAGATCGCCGCCAAGCTCGAGATCTCCGAGCACACCGCCAAGTTCCACGTGAACTCGGTGCTGCAGAAGATGCATGCCCAGAAGCGCGTCGAAGCCGTCGTGCGCGCCGCGAAGATGGGCATCATCTCCATCTGACGAGCTGACCGTCTGGCTGGCGGAACTGCTGGCTGGCTGAACTGGCGGTTCACCCGCCGTTCAGCCAATGGGCGGCCGGAGTTGGGCCCTCTACCGTTGCTTCTCGTCGCGCCGCACTTTCGTGGCGCTTCTCGAAACGAGGCAACGGGATGGGAATTTCAGCACAGGCGTTTTCAGACTCCAGCGCAGCAACGGTCGAGCAGGCGGGCCGAAGCGTGGTCCGCGTCGAAGGGCGCCGCGGCCGGCCGGTCAGCGGCATCGTGTGGAGTGACAACCGCGTCGTCACCGTCGCCCACGGGCTCGATGGAGACGATGCGATCATCGGCTTCGAAGACACGGTGATGAAGGCGCGGGTGAAAGGCGTCGATGCCTCGACCGGCTTGGCGCTCCTCGCGGTCGACGGCGTGTTGCCGGCGGCGAAGCTCGATGACGGTGCGGCGCTCAAGGTGGGCCAGCTTGTGCTGCGACTCGCGAGGCCCGGAATCACCGTACGTGCCACCAGCGGCATCATCAGCGCGCTGGGAGCGAAGCCGTTCCGCGCGATGGGCGGCGGCTCCATCGATCGCTGGTTCGAGATCGACGCCGCGCACCACGCAGGGTTCTCTGGCGGCCCAGTGGTGACGTTGGAGGGCCAGGTCGTGGGCCTCACGTCGACCGCGCTGGTCCGCCGCACGAGCCTGGTGGTGCCGACGTCGACCATCCGCCGGGTTGTGGCCCAACTCGAAGCGCACGGCCGCGTTCGCAGCAGCCACGTCGGCGTGAAGATGCACCCCGTGCCGCTCCCCGAGTCGGTGCGCGCCAAGACCGGTGAAGAGGTCGGCCTGTTGGTGATCGCCGTCGAAGCGGGGAGCCCCGCGGCGACCGCAGGTCTCGTCGATGGAGACACGGTGCTGCACCTGGGCGACGACTCGGTGCGCTCGCTGGAAGATCTGTACAGCTACCTCCGCGACGATCGCAGCGGGCAAACGGTGCCGGTGACGGTGCTGCGCGGCGGAGAGGTGCAGAAGCTCCAGGTCACCCTCGGCGCGAAGTAGTCACTTCGCTTCGGGCGGCGCGTACGGCTGATAGCGGGTAGCGGGGGTCGCTTCGAGGCCCTTCGCCGCCATGTAGATGATGTTCCGCGCGCCCTTTTTCCCTCGGTACATCGCGCGATCGGCGAAGTCGAGCAGGGTGGCTTTGTCGGTCGCGTGCTCCGGGTAGCTGGCGATGCCGATGCACGTCGAGATGTTGAGCCCAAAGCCCTCGCGCGAGAGGAACCGGTGCGACTCGATGCTTCGGCGAATGCGCTCGGCGACCTTCAGCGCTCCGCCAGAATCGGTGCCCCGCAGCAGAATGACGTATTCGTCGCCGCCCCACCGGCACACCACGTCGTTGTCGCGCAGGCAGTTCTTCAGCACCTGACCCACCTCGACCAGCAGCTTGGAGCCGACCACGTGCCCGTGGGTGTCGTTCACCGACTTAAAGTAGTCGAGGTCGGTGAAGAGCAGGGCGAAGGGCTTGCTTCCCGCGCTGATGTTCTTGAACTCCTTGTCGAGCATCAGGTCGAGGTAGCGGCTGTTGAAGAGGTGCGTGAGATCGTCGAGGTACGCGAGATCTTCGATCGCCGAGAAGCGGCCCTGGTTCTTCAAGCCGAGGGCGAAGTGTCGCGCGAGGTACGGAGCGAGTGACACCGCGTCGTCGGGCAGTGCGGTTTTGTAGAGCAGCGCCACCGCGCCCAGCAGCACCGAGCCTTCGTAGACCGGCACCAGGTACGTGGTGACGTAGCCAGGCGGCAGCGCGAGCGCGATCTCGTGGCCGTGCAGGTCGACCGCCTTCACCACGCGCAGCGAAGGCTCGACCACCGCGCGCTCGAGCTCAGCGCGGTCGGCTTCGTCGACGCCGTGCATGTGCGCGTACCGCAGAGCGCCGTCTTCGGAATCGAACAACACCGCGCCCGACGCACGGCACAACGTGGCGAACGCCGCTCCCGCCGCGTCGAGGAGGTGCGGGCGATCGAGCGTGGTGGCGATGCGCTGCCCGGCCTCGAGCAGCGTCACGTGGCGCCGAAGGGTGACGTTTTCGCGGAGCAGGGTGTGCTGCGTCAACGCGCGGGTCGTGGCGTTCGACAGCGCCTCGGGCGACACGGGCTTCACCAGATAGTCCGACGCGCCGCTCTTGATCGCGCGCACCGCGGGCTCGACCTTGTCGAGAGCGGTGATCACCAGCACCTCGATGTCGGGGAAGGTGATCTTCACGTACTGGAGCAGCTCGAGGCCGTCGGTCTCCGGCATGAGGAGATCGGTCACCACGAGATCGAAGTGCTGCCGCTGCAACGCGACGCGGGCCTCGGCCACGCTCACCACCGCCACCACCTGATGCCCCGCGCCGGTGAGGAAATCGGCGTACAGCGTGCGAGCCACCTTCTCGTCGTCCACCAACAGAATCAACGCCATGGGCTCATTCCCCTTAACAAAATGGCCGCGAAGCGTGCGAGAGAATGGCCGCTGTGGCGGAGCGCCGGCTGTGCATCTTCTTCGAAGCGGCGGGGACGCGGTACGCGCTCGAGGCTTCGGGTGTGCACGAGGTCGCCCAACCCGACGAAAGTGACGATCGCCGCCGCGGGCACCACGTGCTGCGCGATTTGAGCGAGCTGATGGGGGGCCCTCCCGCGCCGCGCCCGGGTACCGCGCTGGTGCTCGAGACGAGCCCGACCCTGGCGATTCGCGTCGGCCACGTCGCCGGCGTGCACGACGCCGGAGGCATGCCGTCGTTCACGCTGCCCCGGCGGCTCAACACCCTGTTGTCGCCAGCGATTCGGGGGGCGGTGGTGATGAACGAGCGGCTCCACTTCGAGCTCGAGACAGACGCGGTGGCCGAAGGCATCTCCGCACCTCCTCCTGTTGAGCGCGCGGGCCTCGATGGGGCAGGGCCCTGGTTGCGCTTCGACTCGGGGGCCGAGCGCTTCGCGGTTCCGCTCGCGTCCGTTCGTCATGTTGCCGGGCTCACCGACGCCTTCAACCCCCTGCCGCGACCGAACGCGCTGGTCGGCGTGATGCTGCACGAGCGCACGCTGTTTCCGGTTTTTTCGATCACCTCGACCACGCCGGAGCCCTTCGTGGTGCTGCTTGACCTCGGCGACGGAGGTGTCGGGCTGTGTGCGCGCCGGGCTGACGGCGTGTCGGCGTCGATCGGTGATGCGAAGGCGCTCGACGTGGTGAAGATGTTTTCTTGATTGCGTTTCCAGCCGACCCCTACACTGCGGCGATGCCGAAAACCGTTTTGGTCGCTGATGATTCGATCACCATCCGCAAGGTGATCGGCATGTTGTTCGCCACTGAAGATCTGCAGGCCACGTTGGTCGACAACGGGCTCGACGCCATCACCAAGGCGCGCGAGCTGAAGCCCGATTTGATCATCGCCGACTGCGTGATGCCGGGGAAAAATGGCTACGAGGTGTGCGAGGCCATTCGCGCTGACGCCGCCCTCAGCCAGACGCCGGTGTTGCTGCTCGCCGGCACCTTCGAGCCGTTCGATGAAGCGCGCGCCCGCAACGTGGGCGCCTCGGCGCACATCGCCAAGCCGTTCGACAGCACCAGCTTTCTCGATCGCGTGAAGGGGCTCGTCGGCGTCGCCGCGAACTCCGCGGTGCCGAGCGCCATGGGCTTGTCGGCTGGTCCCGCGGCTCGTCCGGCCGCTGCTGCCCCCGCGCCCGCCGCACCGGCTCCTGCGGCCGCGCGCCCGCCAGGTCCGGGGATGCCGCCTGGGCCGGGGATGATGCCTCCGGGTGGAATGCCGCGCCCGCCTGGGCCGGGAATGCCAGGTGTCGCGCCGGGTGGAATGCCGCGCCCG
>JAEUJT010000407.1 GCA_016793525.1 Archangium sp.
CGGGCCCACCTCGTTCACGCCTTGCATCACCAACACGCCGTCGACGCGGAGCGCGCGGAAGCCCGACTTCTCGAGCGCCAGCGCGTACACGCCGGTGGAAATCGTCTCGAACGCGAAGCGGCCTTCAGCGTCGGTGGAAGCCTTCAGCTCGACGCCGCCCAGCGCGGCCCGCACCTCAACCGCCGCGATGGGGGTGCCATCGACCTGCTGCACTCGGCCCGCGAGCCGCCCGACCGGAGGCCCACCCGGGTTCGCCTCGAGCACCACCGCTCCCAAGCGCACCTCCTGGCCGCCCGTCACCTGCACCGAGGTCGCGTCGGGCCGGTAGCCCGGAGCGAAGAAGCTGACGATGGCGTCGCCTTCGGGAATGCCACCGAGCGTGAAGCTGCCGTCGTCACCGGAGAACGCCACCTGCGGCAGCTGCGGCAAAAAGACGGTGATGCCGGCGTGCCCAGAGGGGAGCGCGGCGCGATCTCCGCGCTTCACCACGCCGGTCACCACCGCGTTGCGGCCCACCACCACCTGCCCCAAGTTCACGTCGAGCCCGAAGCCGGCCTTCACCGACTCGAGGGTCACCACCCGGGTGCGCTCCGCCACGCCGTCGCCGTCGAGGTCGACCGAAAACAGCAGCCGGCCCGCGCGCACGCTCACGTCGCTCAAGCGCACGTTGCCGTCGGCGTCAGCCTGGGCGCGCAGGGTGGTGCCGAGCAACTCGAGCCGCGCGTTCGCCGCGGGAACGAGCTCGCTCCGGCCTGGAACCGCTGTCATCACCGTCGCGCGAACCGTGCCGGGACCGACGACGAGCTTCGGCGGGAGCTCGGTGTCGAAGCAGCCCGCGCTCCACAGAAGCACACTCAGCAGTCCACCCAGGCGTCGCATGCGTGTTCATTCTCACACCTGCCCCGTCGACGCGAGTGGCCGCGGCGTGTAGACGGGCGGCCCATGCGCGCACGCCTTGCCATTCTCTCCTCCGTGCTGTTGGCCTGCGGTCCCGCCTCGTCGGCGAATGACGCCGGCCCCGACACGAGCTGCGGCCTCGATTGCGCGGCGCAGGCCTATTACGGCCTCCTCGTCGACCGGTGCTTCGAGTACTCCGACGACGCGGCGACGCCGAGCGACCCGCCTGACCTGGGCGCGGTGGTGCTGCCGGTGTTCACCCTCGACGGCAACGTGAAGGTGCTGCCAGTCGAGTACCGCCAGGGCGGCATGACGGTGATGCGCGACAGCTTTGGTTTCAAGAACGGCGAGCTGTACCTGATGCGGCGCGAGTTCTCGCGCGGCGGCCAGTCGGTCACCTACCGCGACGAAGCGAAGGTCATCACCGGCGTGAAGTGGCTGAGCGGCGCGCCGCAGGTGGGCGAGACCTCGACCACTCCGACCCAGGCGCTGGTGGTGAACCAGGCGGGCGCCGGAGACCCGATGGGCGCCACCTACCGCGTCACCATCGCCGAGCCGTCGAACGGCGAGCTGAAGACCCCGCTCCAGACATACCCAACTGCGTTCAAGCTGCTCTTCAGCGAGAGCCCGGCCGACAACGGCAGCGACTCGCGGCGCATCTTCGTACCGAACGTGGGCTTCACCCTTGTCGCCAGCGCCTTCAGCCTCTCGCCATTGCCCGCCACGCCGATGATGTTGCAGCGCGTTCGCGACATCGGCACGCCCGACGGCGGAACCACACCATGCAGCCTGGGGAGCCCGTAAAATGCGCGCACCGTTTCGTCTCGGTCTCACCGTCGCCGTCGCGGTCTCCTCGCTGGTGGCGTGCAAGTCGGCTCCGCCGCCGAAGCCGACGTCGGCCGACCCGACCTTCACCGCCGAGAACCTGGCCATCGTCACCCAGACGTTGACCGACTGTACCCTCGGCTTCACCGGCACCCTCGAGTCACCCGAGGTCCCCTTCACGGCCACCAGCGCCCGGCTCGAGGTGGTGGTCGACGGCAACGTGGTGGCGACGAAAGACGTGCCGCTCTCGCTCCAGGTGGGCGCAGGCGAAAAAGGTGAGGTCGCGTTCGAGCACTCGTTCACGGTGGTGAAAGACGCCGAAGAATTGAAGAGCATGGACGCGCGGGGCGGCTCGCTGCTCATCGCGCTCCGCGGGGCGGTGCTGGGCACGGTGACCGAGCCTGCCGAAGGTGAAAACCCGGCGACGACCCGCACCATCGAGGTGGCCTTCGCCCGCTCGAAAGACGTGCGCACCCCCCGGCTGCCGCACCTCAAGCTGGTCGACTTCGAGGCCGGCCGCTTCAGCGAGAGCGAGGTGCAGGCGGTGTTTCACGTGGGCGTGGTCAACCCGAACCCGTTCCAGCTCACGCTCAACGAGTTCACCTACGAGGTGCAGCTCGCGGGCAAGAAGGTGGCCGAAGGCGTGATGGGCAAAGGCGAGAAGATCAGCCCCGCGTCGACCGGCGTGTTCGACGTGACCGCCACGCTCAACGAAGAGTCGCACGGCAAAGACGTGAAGAAGCTGATCAAGGGCCTGGTGGTGCCGTACGTGCTGAGCACCACCATGAAGACTGCGATGTACGCCGAGCCGCTCGAGTCGAAGGGCGACATCAAGCTCAACGCGTCGAAGTAAGCCGGGCGCGAGCAGCCATGCACGTGCTGGGGCCGGATCCGACGCGGTTTCCTCCGGTCGCCGACGCCGACGAAGACGGCATCTTGGCGGTGGGCGGAGACCTGCGCGTCGAGCGCCTCATCGAGGCGTACCGGCGCGGCATCTTCCCCTGGTACAGCGAGGGGCTGCCCATTCTGTGGCACTGCCCGGATCCACGTTTCGTGCTCGAGCCTGAGGCGCTCCACGTGCCGAAGTCGCTGCGCAAAGCGATGAAACGCGCGGGCTACGTGGTGCGCTTCGACACCGCGTTTGAGGCGGTCATCGATGCGTGCGCGAAGACGCGGAGGCCCGGCCAGCGCGGCACGTGGATCACCCGCGACATGCGGCGCGCGTACATCGAGCTGCACCGGCGCGGCGTGGCGCACTCCGCTGAGGCCTGGGTGGGAGACGAGCTGATGGGCGGGCTGTACGGCGTGTCGCTCGGCGCGGTCTTCTTCGGAGAGAGCATGTTCGCGCGGGCCGACGACGCGTCGAAGGTGGCCTTCGTCACCCTCGTGGAGTGGATGCGCGGCTGGGGGGTGCAGCTCGTCGACTGCCAGCAGGAGACGGCGCACCTGGCCCGCTTCGGTGCCTCGCCGTGGCCACGAGAGCGGTTCGTCGCGAAGCTCGAGACGCTGATGACGTTCCCCACCCGCGAAGGGCCGTGGCACGCATGAGAGACGACTTCTACGAGGCGTACGCGCGGTACGAGAAGACGCACTGGTGGTTCGAGGGCCGGCGCCGCATCGTGCGCAGCGTGCTGGAGCGCCACCTCACGCCACGGCGCGACCGACGAATTCTCGACGTGGGCAGCGGTACGGGCGGCATGGTGCCCTTGCTGCGCAGCTTCGGTACGGTCGACTGCGTCGAAAGCAGCGCCGAGGGGCGGGCCTTCATCTCCACGCGCTACCCCGACCAGCGGGTGCTTCCCGGAGAGCTGCCTCACGACCTCCCAGACGGACAGTGGCACGCGGTGACGGCGTTCGACGTCATCGAGCACGTGGACGACGCGGTGGGCTCGCTCCAGGCCATGGCGCAGCGGCTGACGCCCGGCGGCCAGGTCATCGTCACCGTGCCGGCGCTTCAGTTTCTGTGGAGCCACCACGACGACGTGAACCAGCACAAGCGGAGGTACACCCAGTCGTTGCTGGTGGAGCAGCTCGAGGCGGCGAAGCTGCGGGTGACATCGGTCAGCTATTACAACTCGCTCCTCTTCCCCGCGGTGGCGGCGGCGCGGCTGGTGCAGAAGCTGCGCCCGCGCCCGGCCGAAGCCGATGGCGATCTGGATCCAACGCCGGTGCTGGTGAACGCGGTGCTGACGCGGCTCTTCGCGGCCGAGCGCCACCTGCTCTCGCGCGTGCGGTTGCCGGTGGGCATCTCGCTGGTGGCCGTGGCGCAACGAGCCGACGAGTGAGCGCCTTCGCGCTGCTGCTGCTGCTGGCCTCGACCGACGGAGGCACCGTGGCCACCCGCTTCACCCCGCCCGATGGTGCGACGCGCGAGGCCCTGCCCGATGGGGGCTTCGGCGAATTCCTCCGCGCCCT
>JAEUJT010000449.1 GCA_016793525.1 Archangium sp.
CTCGGTACACCGCAGGGCGCGGGGTTCTCGTTCATGCCGACGCCGGTGGCGACGGCCGGAGAGATTCACACGTTCGGCGAGGTCGCAGCCGGCCCCGATGGGGTGACGCAGGTGCTCTACATTCGGTCGGTGCTGGTGGCCGGCTCGTACGTGGGCCAGCTTTTCTACGCCAAGCGAAGCGGAGCCGGGTTCGCCGCGCAGCAGCTGTCGGTGACCGGAGAGAACGTGCAGAGCCCGGCCATCGCGCTGGCGGTCGACGCCCAGAACGCGCCGCATGTCCTCTACTACGAGTACGCCTCGAACCAGCTCCGCTCCACGCAGCTGCAGGGCACCACGTGGACAACCACCGTCGTCGGGACTGGGTTCGGCCCGGCGTTCGGTGCGTACGAGCCTGAGCTTCAGCTGACCGCGCAGGGCGAGCCGCGCTTCGCCTGGCACGACAGCGGGCGCCTCAGCTACGCGTGGCTCGAAAGCGGCGTGGTGCGCTCAATTCCCCTCGCGCCGCAGTGCCGACTGGCTGCCTTCGACATGAAGCTCGGTGCCGATGGTCTGCCGCGCTTCACCTGCGGCGCGTTGCGCAACGGGCTCGATGAGATCTCCTTCGTCGAGCCGCGCATGCGTTGGTGACGAGCGTGTCAGTATTGGCACTTTCCGCCGGTGCAGGGGGCGAAGGTGTTGCTTCCGGTGAAGCGGGGACAGTCGGCCGACGTGGTGCACTCCGTCTGGCAGTAGCCGCTGGCCACGTTGCAAGTGAGCCGCCCACCGTCGGAGCCGAGGTCACACTCCGAATTCGACACGCAACCGGGGTCGCAGTACCCGTCATCGAACCCGCCATCAGCGAGACGTATGTATTCGGTGCATACATAGCCCATACGGCACGTTCTCCGAGCTGCGCCGCTCCCACGACCGGCTTGAGGGCGGTCGCACTTGGCGAAGCACTGGTACCCGCTCCCCACCACGAAGAGCGCCCACGAATCGGGCTGACAGAAGGCGCTCGTGTAGTCGAGGGTGGCGTCGCCGGTGCAGTAGCCGCCGACGAAATTCTCGCCGCTCGTGCCTGACGGGAGCTCGGTGATGCACGGCTCGAGAGGCGGCAGGCCACCGTCGAGCGACGCGCAGTCGGAGTCGCTCGTACACGCGGTGCCGACCCGCGCGGCGTGCTGACCGAGGGCGAAACGGAGCTCTCCTGGATCCGGATCCGAGAAGTCCCACCAGCAGAACGGCGCCAGCATGCCGTCGAAGGGGTACAGGCAGGTGTACTCGGGTCGACACACATCAGGGCCGAGCGGGTCGCAGGCCGGCGCGCAGTACGAGTCGTTCTCTCCGAAGACCGAGAAGAGCGAGAGTCGCTGACCGCCGTCGTCGATGCTGCACACGCTCTCGGGAGGACACGGCTGCGAGGCGGAGCACAGCCGAGTGCAGAACCCGCCGGGGTAGGTGCCCGCCGGGTCGTTGCTCGGGTGCTGCTTACACACCGCCCCGGGGCCCATGCGCGCAATGCAATCGGCGTCGGCGACACACGCGCCTCCCACGTAGCCGGCGTCGGGGCGACCCGCGTCGAGGCCACCGTCGATGCTGCCTGCGTCGATGACACCCGCATCGAGGCGGCCGCCATCGAGCCCGGCGTCTGCGCCACCGTCGACACCGCCATCGGTGCAGCGGTCTGTCACTGGTCGTGCGCGCTTCAGGCATCGCCCGAGGATGCACACATCGATTTCGCTCGCACAGGTGTCTGGCCCACAGGGAGTCCCGTCGGGGGCCTGCTCAGCACCACACCCGGAGGCTGTCTCGCAGCGCGCGACCTCGCACGGAGACGCCGGCGTTGGGCACACCACGGCCGAGCGCGTACACCCGAGCGCCTCGCTGCAGGTGTCGACGGTACACGCGTCTGCGTCACTGCAGTCGACCGCCACTCCGCGGCACACCCCGGAGACACACGCACCTGTGACACACGCCGTGGCGCACGCAGTGTCGTCTGGGTGCACGGACTCGACGCACTGCTGCGCCTCTCTGTCGAGCAGCGACCCATGGCACACGTCAGAGGCCACACACGCCGGCACCTCGAGCCCTTCGCCGGACACCTCCACCTCGAGCGGGCCCACCTTCACCGTGGCCGACGCGGGCCCCGGAGCCGTGGGTGCGAACGTCACTTGAACCGCGCGCGTCTCGCTCCTCCCGAGCTCAAAGGCCGCGGGATCGATGGAGAAGGGGCCATCGACAGAGACGTCGACGGCGACGAGCACTCCACCGACGTTGGAGACATCGACCGAGGCACGTCGCGTCTGTCCCACGTAGGTGGACCGAAAATTCAAGCGCGTCACCGACGCCGCGAGCTCACCTGGCTTCGCAGGGCCGACATCGGAGCCCCGGCACTGACACCCCGCGACGAGCAGGCCCACCACGACGACGAGAACACGCATGCCGGCATGACCCGTAGCGCGAGCCGGAGGTGCAAGCGAACCACTTCAGCGCCTCGACACGGAGGTGCGGCGCGCAGCCTGCCGTCAAGCGCGGTAAGACGCCCAACGATGGACGCGAACACGCCCAAGCCGACCCCAGACCGAGCGGAGACGGACCAAACCATCGAGGTCGAGCGGCAGTTGGCCGATGCCGAGTTTCAGAAGCAGCAACTCGCTCTCGAGAAGTCCTCCGATGCCACGACGGAGAAGGCGCGACACCTCGCCGACGAGGCGCTGCAGGAGGTGCAGGCGGCCGTCGAGGAGGCTCCGCTCCTCAGCGACGCCAAGGCCGAGGCCCGACGCGCGGTCGAAAACGCAAAAGCCTCGCTCGAGCAGGCGGCCGCTGACACGGACCTGGCGAACGAACGCAAGGAGCGCAAGCTGGCGCTGGCCCAGCTCCTTCGCTTCGAGCGCGAAGCGACCGACGAGCAGCTGAACATCGAGCGGCTGCAGGCCGATGAGGCGGTGGCGGCGAGAGACGACTTCTTGGCGGTCGTGAGCCACGACCTGCGAAACCTGCTGGGCGGTATCGCGATGAGCGCCGCCAGCATCTCCGGCAGCCCCGACGACGAGCTCGGGCGCAAGAACCTCAAGGCGCAGCAGCGCATTCGTCACTTCAGCGCGCGAATGAACCGGTTGATCGGCGATCTGCTCGACGTGGCCAGCATCGAGCGAGGGCGGCTGTCGATCAGAACCGAAGTCTTCGAGCTCGAGAAGCTGGTCAGCGAATCGCTCGAGGCGTTTCAGGGCCCGGCGGCCGCCAAACACATCTCGCTTTCGGTGCGCCTGCCAGCCAATCCCCGCCCGATGAAGGGCGACCCGGAGCGCCTGCTCCAGGTGCTGACCAACCTGCTGAGCAATGCCATCAAGTTCACGGGCGACGGCGGTTCAGTCGTACTCACGCTCGACACGAGCGACCGGACGAGCCACTTCACCGTCAGCGATACCGGAGCCGGCATTCCGCCAGATCAACTCGAAACGATCTTCAACCGCTTCTGGCAGGTGACCAAAGGCGACCGCCGGGGGCTGGGCCTCGGTTTGTTCATTTCGAAGTGCATCGTTGAGGCGCACGGTGGGCGAATCTGGGCCGAGAGCGTGCTCGGCACCGGGAGCAGCTTTCATGTCGAGCTGCCGCACCCGTAGACACTTCCCAGCGCTGACGCATCACCCCGCCTGTGGCACGCTCCGGCGCCATGGCCCACCCACCCGCTGAACGCCTCGCCGCGCTGCGCAGCACGCTCGACGCCGCAGTCCGCGCGCGCCAGGGCAGCCCGAACACGATGAAGCTGCTGGAGCGCGACGTGTTCGACCGCCGCCTCTACGGCATCTACCTGGTCGAGACGTTCCACTACACGAAGCACAACGCGCGGAACCAGGCGCTGGTGGCGACGCGCAACGAGCGGCTCGACTTGCACTACGTGAAGTTCTGCCTCGCCCACGCGCTCGAAGAAGCGGGCCACGAGTACATGGCGTTGGCCGACCTCAACAGCATGGGCCCGCAGTTCACCGAGGCGCAGCTGCCCGAGCCGCTCCCCGACACCGAGACGCTCATCGCCTACCTCGATCGGGTCGGCTCAACTGGCAACCCGTATGCGCGCTTAGGGTACAGCTACTGGGCCGAGAGCATCGCGGCCTTCACCGGCGCGTCGCGGGCGCTGTTCGCGGCGCGGCTCGACTTGAGAGCGGATCAGCTCACGTTCCTCGAGGCGCACGCGAAGATCGACGAGAAGCACTTCGAGCAGGTGCAAGCGATCATGGCGCGTTGCCTCACCACCGACGACGATTGGCGCGCGGTGGAGGCGGTGATGCTGCACACGCTCCTGCTGACCGGGCGGATCATGGAGCAGGTGATGGGCCAGTACCTGCTCGTGCTCGACGGCCAGCCCACGCGGTACGGCTTTCTCGATGCGCTCAAAGACTCGAAGGTCTAGCGCGCTGAAGGCGTTCGAGCGGTCGACGCGGCTGGTGCCGTGGGCGCTGCTCGGGCTGTGGGGCTGGTGCCTGGCGAAAGCCTTGTCGTCGGGCGAGCTCGTCTGGTGGCTGGCGTTGCTCGCGGCCATCTACGTGGTGCCGGTGGCGGTGTACCGGCTGTTCGCTTTGCTGGTGCCCTTGCACGACGGCGCGAGCCACCTCGGCCCGAAAGAAGCGCCGAGCGGCTGGGCCATGGCGCACCGGTTTCAGATTCTGTTCCACGTGTTCGAGTCGCTCGAGCGCGTGCTGCGGCTGTTCCCCGGCGTGTACAGCGCGTGGCTGCGCGCGTGGGGCAGCACCATCGGCAAGCGCGTGGTGTGGACCCCGCATACCCGCATCGGCGACCGCACCCACCTGCGCATCGGCGACGACGTGTTCATCGGCAACGCGTCGTACTTGTCACCGCACCTCGCACGGCGAAAGAACGGCCGCTACCTGGTGTTGGTGAAGCCCATCGTGCTCGAGGCGGGGAGCACCGTCGGCACCCACTGCATTCTCGGGCCCGGCGCGCACTTGAAGCCCGGCGAGGAGATGCGGGCGTTCAGCGTGCTGGTGAATGGCCGCAGCTACGTGGTCGACGGCCACGAGGTGAAAGCGGGAGATCATGTCACCCACTTCCTCTGACGACGTGTGGGCCCGGTTCTTCGACGAGGCGCTCGTGTTGAGCCAGCGCCGCGAGGTGCCCGGCTCTTCCATCTCCCGGTTGCTCGAGCAGAGCGTGAAGAAGGTGCGGGTGACGCAGGGCGCTCCGTCGGCGGCGCGGGCGCGGTGGGACGCGCGGCGGTTTCGGCTCGACACCTCGGCCGTTTTCGCCAGCTGGCCTGAAGCGGCGCGGGCGGCGGTGCTCGAGGCGCTGAGCGACCACAGCCTCGCGACGTCGGTGTTCATCGAGAAGGGCGCCATCACCTACTGCGCACGAATGGCGCTCGAGGCCGACACCGTGGAAGAGAAAGCGCTCTTCATGGTGATGGGCCAGGAAGAGGTGGTGCACCTGCTCGAGTTCGAGCGGCTCGCGTCGCCGAAGGTGTTGGCCGCACCGCCATCGCGCTTCATTCGCACGCTCAACGAATTGCTGCAGGTGAGCGACCGGGCCACGAGCGTGCTGGTGGCGCAGGTGCTGCTCGAGGGCATGGCGATGCAGCACTACGACGTACTCCGGGAGAGCTGCGTCGACGACGACATGGCGCGGGTCATCAACCGGGTGCTCATCGACGAGGCGCGGCATCATGGCTCGGGCCTGGTGCTGCTCGAGCGCGCCGAGCTCACGCCCGAACGCGTCGGGCGAATGACCGACGTCGCGGTGCAGGTGGTGACGATGATGACGCAGCAAGGGCAGGCGCTGCTCGACGTGTTGCGGAGAGTTGCGGCACTCCACGGGGTGTCGGCCGACGACGAGACGTTGGGCCGCCTCGCGAAGGAGATCGACCTCCCAGCGCAGATGCGCGCGCGAGCCGGCAGCGTGCGAGAGGCGTTGCACAAGCTGAAGCGACCGGAGCTGCACCCTCTCATCTCCGCCGTCGACGCCGCGGG
>JAEUJT010000456.1 GCA_016793525.1 Archangium sp.
GTGCAGAGCGAGCTGAAGAAGCAGGCCGCCGCGGGCCCGAAGACCATGGACCAGGCGCTCCTCGAGTCGGCGCGCACGCAGGCCGCGAAGAAGTCGTACGCGTTCTGATGTGACGGATCCAAGACGGCCGTCCCAATGAGCGGGTGAGCTGTTCACTCGTTGGGAGTCCGCATGGTTCGCGCAGCAGTGTTGGTCGCAGGGGTGGTGGTGGCGTCGTCGTGCGGCGGCAGCATCTGCGACCAAAGTGTCGCGGCGTGGTCTCGACTGGCCGCGAAGCGGGGTCAGTGCAACGTCACCATCTTCACCGGGTCGACGGCCACCTGTGAGAACAAGTTTGCGAGCGGCTCGTGCAAAGCGGCCGACGAGCGCGTCGTGTCGCGCTTCATCGAGTGCATCGACCGCATCTCGAGCTGTGCGGTGGGCCTCGAACAACAGTGGACCTCACAGGTCAATGGGTGCCTCGTCGCCGCCGTTCCCGCAACACCGACATGCACCTTCTGACGTGCGCTACAGCGGGTACGGCAGCGTGGCGCCGAGCACGGTGACGAGCACCAACACCACCGGCACCAGCACCACGAAGACGAGCGACGTGTAGCCCATGACGTCGCGCGCCTTGAGGCCCAGCACGGTGAGCGTCGGCACCATCCAGAACGGCTGCACGAGGTTCGCCAGCGCTTCGCCCAAGTCGTAGACCGCCACCATCCACCCCAGGTGCACGTGCAGGTCGTGCGCGGCTTGCAGCACGTAGGGCGCTTCGATGACCCACTTCGAACCACCGCTGGGAACGAACATGCCCAGCACGCCGCTGTACACCGCGACGATGGCGGGGAACGTCGTCGGCGTGGAGATGCCCACGAACCACGAAGCGATGACTTCGTTCAGGTGGCTCTTGGTCATCAGCGCCGCGATGGCCGCGTAGAACGGGTACTGCAGCACCACGGCCCAAATGCCGGGCGTCGCCTCTTTCGCCGCGCGCATCAGCCGAGCCGGCGTGCCGTGCAGTGCCACCGCCGCGGTGAGAAACACCAGGTTGACGATGTTGACGGACAGCCCGCTCAGGCCCTGCTCGTTGGCCACCGCGGTGCGCACCAAATATGCGCCGGCCAGCGCGACGAAGAGCACGTTCAGGTACGGCCGGTGCTCGAGCCATTCGCCCGGCGTGCCGCGTGATTCTGGAGCGGGCCGAGAGGCCTCCGAGGGCCCCAGGTCGACGCCCAGGTCACTCGCGGTGCGGAGCCGGTCTCCCGCGGGCGCCGCCCACCACATCACCGCGGTGACGATGACCACCTCGATGGCCACGCTGACGAAGCTCTGCCAGAGAAAGATGGTGGCGCTGAAGGGCAACACGCCAGAGGGGACGAGCCCATCGCGCGCGATGACCGCTTTGAGCGCGGCTGGAATCGCCGTCGGCGTGGCCATGAGGAGCGCGGCGGATCCGGACAAGCCCTGCGCCCAGATGGAGCCCAAGCCCAAAAAAGCGCTCGCCGCCACCGCGCGGTAGTCGACGCGCGTCCTCCGAGCGACTTCGCGCGCCAACATCGCACTGAACACTAAGCTGAAGCCCCAGTTGATCCACGACGACGCCATGGACGCGATGGCCACGAAGGCCACCGCCGCCTTCGGAGACTTCGGCACCTGCGCCAGCCGCGCGATGGCCCGAAACACCGGAGGCGCCTGCGCCACCATCGAGCCGGTGATGAGAATCAAGCTCATCTGCATGGTGAAGGGGATCAGCTCCCAGAAGCTGCCGCCCCAGGTGTCGACCACCGCAGAAAGCGCCTCGAGCGGGGCCTTGGTGCGCGACAGCGAGGCGAACGCCGCCGCGGA
>JAEUJT010000476.1 GCA_016793525.1 Archangium sp.
TGGGCGCCTCGGTGCCCCGTGTCTCCGGCGTGCGCGGCCGTGCCAGGCGGAGATCGACCAGCTCCACCGTCGGCATCGGGCGATCATCGACCCGCTTGGTGAGCGAGAGCAGCCGGTAGCGGTTGCGCCGTACGTTCTCCAGCGTCTCGAGCGACGGCGTGGCGCTGCCCAGCACCACCAGGCACTTCACCTGGCTCGCGCGCATCACCGCGAGATCTCGTGCTTGGTAGCGCAGCTTGTCGTCTTGCTTGAACGACGGGTCGTGTTCTTCGTCGACCACGATCAGCCCGAGCGACTGCACTGGCGCGAAGACCGCCGAGCGCACGCCCACCGCGAGCCGCACCTCGCCTCGGCGGAGCCGCTGCCAGGCGTCGAGCCGCTCCCGGTCTTTCAGCGCCGAGTGGAGCACCGCCACGTGTTGCCCGAAGCGGCTGCGAAAGCGGCCCACCACCTGAGGGGTCAACGCGATCTCCGGCACCAAGATCAGCGCCCCCCGCTGCGAGCTCAACGCGCGCTCCGCCAGCTGCAGGTACACCTCGGTCTTGCCGCTGCCCGTCACGCCGTGGAGGAGAAACGGCGCATAGCCTCCTGCCTCGAGCGCCGGCTCCAGCGTCGCCAGCACCTCGCGCTGCTCGTCGGTCAGCGCCGCCGGCCGGGCGTGGGTCAGCCCTTCACGCACGCCGGGGATTACCTCTGTCTCGTCGAGCCGTATGAAACCGCGCTCCGCCAGCCGCGCCAGGTGCGCACGCGCGCCGGGTATCGCGTGGGCGATCTCCTCGGTCGACGCGCGCCCGCCCACCGCCAGCAGGTACGACAGCGTCGCGTGTTGCGCCGGAGCCCGGGTCAGCACCGCGTCGGTCGCCGCTGGGAGCGCCACCGCGTAGGTCACCATCTCGAGCTCGGCCGGCACTTCTGGAATCGCCTTGGTCAGTCCCGGTGGCAGGGTGGCTCGCAGCGCCTCGCCCAGCGGGTGCCGGTAGTGGCTCGCGGCGAAGCGCACCAGCTCGACCACGTCGGGCGTGAAGGCCGGCGCTTCGTCGAGCACCGACTCGATGTCGCGCACCTTGGAGATCACCTCCGCCGGAGGAGGCGCCGCGGGGCCCAGGTAAAAGCCGAGCGCGGTACCCCGGCCGAAGGGGACCTTCAGCCGCACCCCCGGCTGCAGCTTCACCACCAGCGCGTCGGGCACCCGGTAGGTGAACTCGCCCCGCACGGGCCGGCCGACGGCGACTGAGGCGAAGGCGGCGGGAACCACGGTGTGTCATCTACGACGAAAAACCTGCCCTGCGCAGCCGGCGGTGACAGACTTATGAATATGAGCGGGGTTTTCATCGAAGTCAGCGCCGACGTGGTTCAGTCGCGCCAGGTTTCCGATGCATTTCGGGCCTGCAGCCGCGTGGTCGACATCGTCAACGTGCTGTTGCCCGAGGCCGCGGAGAGCCAGGCGGCCTTCGAGCTGCGTAACCACATCGCGGCGCAGCTGAACGCGCTGACGCTCCAAGACGGCACCGGGTTCGCGGCCGGGGTCGCCCGGGCGCAGGCCGACCTCCAGCAGCTCGAGAAGCAGCTCGAGGCCATCGACCGGCAGATGACCATGCGGTGGTTCCGCGAGAACTTCGACCCCTCGCAGTCCAGCGCCGTGGCCTTGGTCGACTACGCCACGCTCCTCGGCCGCCACGTCCACGACAGCACGCCGCGCCTCGACCGCATTCAGTTCTTGCTGACCCGCGCGGTGAGCTTCTTTCTCGAGCCATCTGAGATGTCGATGGAGCGCCGCCGCCAGCTGCTGACCGACGCGCTGCCGTCAGTGGCCGTCGATGAGGAGACGCGCACCAAGGCGGTGCTGTTCATGCAGGAGGCGGGGCTCCGAGTTCGCACGTTCCCCAACCTGAAGGCGATGATCGACGAGGGCTTTTTGCTCGACGTGCGTGGCTACAAGCTGACGCTGCGCGAGAAGGTACTCGACGCGGAGATCATGGCTGCCGCCATTACCCTCAACGAGGCCATCAACGACAACCTCGCCCGCCTCGCGCAGGCCGACAGCCCCGCGAAGAAGGAGCTCGAGGCCCACCTCGCCGAGGTCGACAAGAGCCTCAAGGCGATGTTCGAGCCGACGCGCGAGAACGAGACCGCCACCCAGGCCCGCTTCGAGAAGGGCATCGGCAAAAATGCACCGGTCCGCCCGCTGGCCCCGTCGACGCCGCGAGCTCCAGCGCGCAAGGCCCTCGCTGCGACGCGCACTGGCAAGCCGCCCCCACCGCGCAAGGCCGCCTCGGAGTCATTCTTCAAGCGGGGGGTCGATAGCCGGTTTGCGCTCTTCATCGTCTTCGTGCTGGCCACGCTCGGCATTCGCGCCATCGTGAATGACGACGACGCCACCGCAGACACCCTGGGCCAGGCCGACCTCGTGTCGATCTCGCCGATGCTCCTCTCGGGAACGGTGGCGCCGGCCTCTCGGCCCAGCAGCTTCGTCGGCATCATCGACCCGCTGCAGTGGCGGGCGATGTCGGGCCCGGAGCGGCAGGCCTTCGCGGCCGACTTCGCCTCCAAGGTGAGCTCGAAGGGGTGGCGCGCGGGCACGTTGGCCGCGGGCAACGACCTCGCGATCTTCGTCGAAGACGGCCAGGTGGTTGAAGTTCACTAGCTCACGCAGGAGCGCGAATTCATGGCGAACCCTCCACTCAAGCCCAGCAGCCCCAGCGGCATGTACGTCGCGCGGCCCTCCATCGCGCGGTTCATCGAAGAAGAAGTCGCGAGCGACGTGTCTGACATCGCGCACATCGAGGTCCGCCTCGACGTGTTGTCCGATCACCAGCTCTACGAGAACGCCGACACCACGTTCGGTGGGGTCTTCATCGTCACCGACATGCCTCCACCGGTGGGCACCGAGGTGACCCTCGAGCTCGAGCTCCCATGGGGCGAAAAGGTCGACGTGTCTGGCGAGGTGTCGTGGGCGCTCGACATTCCCCGCACGTCGCTGCGCCACCGGCCGGGCATGGGCGTGCGCTTCGGCGTGCCTCCCGAGATCGAGCCGAAGCTCGAGCGCGCGATGCGGCTGCGCTCGCCCATGGTGATCCCCGAAGGCGTTCGCCGCGAGTAGCCCGGTTCAGGGCGTCTTCAGCGCGGCGTCGAGAAACTGCACCGTGCGCTGCCACGCGGCGCGGTTGCCGTGGCCCGTGCCCCGCGCCGTTCCACCCAAGTCGAGCCAGGTGCCCTCGGCGTCGAAAACGTCGGCGTCGCCGGCAGGCAGCCCAACGTTCGCTGGGTTCAGCGCGTGCCCCGCTTGCTCGTGGCAAACCAGCGCGTCGGCCGGGTAGCGCGCGGGGTGGCCTCCGTCGCGCAAGCGATCGAACGCGACCTGCGACAGCACACACGAGGGCCAGACCTGATCGTCGCCCGCGCCCAGGAGGAGCACGGGGCCGGCGATGCGCTCGACAGCGATCTCGGCCGCCGCGCGTTCGGCCGGGGTCGCGCGCTGGTACCCGTCGGCGTACACCGGTCGATCGGCGCGCAGCTCCCGGCCTTGCCCGTCGAGGCGGGTGGTCGGTGCCGCAGCGCCAAGCGGGAGGAACGCCACGCCCGCATCGCCCGAGGTCCACGCGGGAGCGGCGCCGCCGGGGGCCGGCCAGGCCACGCCGCTCGCCGCCACCGCGACCACCGCCTTCAGCTCGGCCGTCTGCGCGGCGAGCAGCAGCGCCGCTTCACCGCCGCGGCCGAGGCCGATCACCCCGAGGCGATCAGGCCGCACGTCGCGCGACTCCTTCAACACCTCGAGGGCGGTGTGGAGGTACTCGAGGGGAACCCGCTCGAGCGTCGCCGGCAGCGCCGGGTTCTCGGGGTCGACGTACCAGACGCCGAAGGTCACGAAACCCGCGTTCAGCAGCGCCTGGGCGAGGTGCGTGGCCTGGCGCGCGCCCCCTTCGGGGCGGCCGAGCACCAACACCGCGGGGAAAGGACCGGTGCCGGCCGGCACGTACAGATCGCCCCACACCCCGCGGTAGCCGCGAACCGGCAGCGCGTCGCGATCATCGGCCCACGGTCGGCGCTGCCACACCACGTCGAGCGTCTCACCGGCGTTGATGTCGGCCGAGATGGAGATGGTCGGGTCTCCGCGCGCGTCGCCCAACATCGACCACAGCGGGCCGGTGGGGTCGACGGTCGTCCAGGTGCCGAGGGTCGGGGCGTGCAGCGCCGTGTTCACCACGCCGTCGAAGCCGCTGCTGAACACGGCGGTCGAAGACGCCCCAGCTGCGAGCGAGAAGGTGAGGCGCACGTCGGTGCACGGCGGCAGCCCGTCGAGCTGCACCGTCGCCACCTCGTCCATGCGCAGCGACTGAAACGCCAGGCCGCCGTCGAACAGCACCTGAAGCTGGGGCGCGAAGGTGCCCCCATCGGGCACGCACCGCGGGTCGAGCGGCGCTCCCCCGTCACGGGTCGCGGCCGGAGGGGGGCACGCCATCAGCGCCGCGGCGAGCACCGCGAGGCACGTGGCGGCGGCTCGACTCACTGGCCGATGATGTTGAACTCGACGCGCCTGTTGTTCTCACGGCCGGCCGGGGTGTCGTTCGTGTCGGCTGGCTTCTCGGGGCCGAAGCCCACCGCCTTGAGCCGGGCCGCGTCGACCCCGCGCTTCACCAAGAAGTCTTTCACCGCTTCGGCGCGCTCGCCCGACAGCGCGGTGTTGAACGCCGCGTCGCCGGTGGTGTCGGTGTGCCCTTCGATCTGCAGCAGCTTGATCTCCGGGTGGGCCACCAGCACCGCCGCCACCTGCACCAGCAGCGCGTTCGACTTGGTCATCAGCGCTGCCTTGTTGGTCTCGAAGTACACTTTGTCTTTGATGATCAGCTTGTCGCTGGTGATCACCACGAGCTGCTTCACCTTGTCGGGGCAGCCGGAGTTCGTCGCCGGCCCCGCCTCGGTCGGGCAGTTGTCGAAGCGGTCGGCCACCGTGTCGCCGTCGCCGTCGGGCCAGGCGCAGCCGGCGTTGTTCTTGTCGCCCGCCACGTCGGGGCAGCGATCGAGCCTGTCGATGACCGTGTCGCCGTCTTTGTCTCCGTCGGCGCAGCCCTTGTTCTCTTTCGGGCCCTTGATGGCCGGGCAGCTGTCTTGGCTGTCAATGAGTCCGTCGCCGTCTTGATCGGGGCAACCCTTCAGCTCGGCGGCGCCCTTGACCAGCGGGCACGCGTCGGTCGCGTCGAGCACGGTGTCGCCGTCGTTGTCGGGGTCGGGGCAGCCATCGGCGTCTTCGTAGCCGTCTTTGTCTTCGCCTTCTTTCACGCACTGATCGACGCGGTCGAACACGCCGTCGCCGTCACCGTCTTGGTCGGGGCAGCCTCCGTTTTCTTTCGGGCCGGCCTCGTC
>JAEUJT010000026.1 GCA_016793525.1 Archangium sp.
CGCGCCGATGGCCCAGTGGGTGTTGATGGCGGCGCACCCGACGTTGGTCCCGCGGCGCGGCGGTGCGCTCGACCCCGACTACCCCGGGCGCGTCGCGGCGGCCCTCGAGACGAAAGGCGGCGTGGCGACCGTGCTGCAAACCGCCGGTGGCAACGCCTCGGCCGCGTTGGCCCTCGACGCTTTCTCAGACGCGGTGGTGCAGGAGGTCGCGAAGGTCCCGACCTCGTCTCCCCTCGCGACGTTGGACATCGGCTACGCCGCGTTCGAGGTGCAGCTCCCGCACCCCGACGGCACGCGGCTGGTGCCGGCGGTGTTGCTCCCCGCGACGGAGAACCTGCTCTGCGCGCGCGCCTCGATGGTGGCCGAAGTGGGTGCGGTGCGGCTGGGGCCGCTGGTGCTGCTGTCGGTTCCGGCCGAGGTGACGCTGGCCGCGGCGCAGCGGCTGGTGGGCGCGACCGGCGCGCAGGTGGTGAGCCTGGCGAACGGCTACACCGGCTACGTCGAGAGCGATGCGCTGGTGCGCCTCGGAGAGGGCGAAGCGAAGCGCCAGTACTTCCCTCCCGAGGTGGTGAAGCTGCTGGCCGAAGGCGCACGCCTGGCCCTCGATGGGGCGGGGCCTGCAACCATGACAGCCGTGCCCCAGTGACGGTCGGGTGTTTGCGCTGACCGGCCGATCGCGATTACGCAGTCCAGGGTGAACATCTCCGTTCAGAAGCTCTTCTCGGTCGTGGTCCTCCTCTCCCTCGTCGGGTGTGAGTGTCAAAGACGAGAGACGTCGGGTGTCTCCGGAGAGCTGCAGTGGGAATGGGAAACGGCCGACGGCCCGCGCGTCGGCGACACGGCCCACATTCAGTTCCTCCCCACGGCGATGGGCTCCCGGGTCGAGCGCAACATCTACCTGCGGAACATCGGCAAGACGGTAGTGACCGCTTCGGAGTTCGCCGTGGTGACGGGCACGGTGACCCTCAACTCGGTCGTCGTTCCCGACGCGGCCTTCGAGCTGAAGTGGGACGCGACCACCGAGCTGAAGCCCGACGAGCGCACGCTGGTGACCGCCAGCTTCGCGCCGCCCGTCACCCAGGGCATGTCGGTCGACTACACCGCTGAGCTCCAGCTCAAGCCCACCGGCGCCGAGCTGTCGACGCTGACGCTGAATGGGCGCGCCATCGCGGGCCAGTGCGACCTGCCCGACGTCATCGACTTTGGTTCGGTGCCCACGCGCTCGACGCGCACCTACGACCTCAGCGTACGCAATGACGGTGCGGCCCCGGTGACCGCGATCGTCGGCGACGTGCGCGGCGTGGTCGAAGGCATCTTCACCGTCTCCGGCATCACCAATGGCCAGTTGCGCGTCGACCCCGAGACGGCACCGGTGGTGACCATCACTTTCTCCCCGACCGTCGCTGGAGACTTCTCCGGCCTCGCCACCATGCGCCGCGCGGAGCAATGCCCGCAGAAGCAGGTGGTGGTGCAGGGCCGAGGCGTCTCGTCGTGCCTCTCCTGGTTCGCCGAGCCGTCAGACACGGCCCAAGGGCTGGTCGCCAACTTTGGCTCGGTGCTCCCGGGCAGCTCGCGCCCCGGCAGCGTCACCTGGTCGAACACCTGCAGCCTCGACGTGGAGATCGCCTCGCTGGGCACCACCGACACCGTCTTCTCCGTCACCAGCGCCACCACCGTCACCGTTCCCGCAGCGGTGCGCGACCCGATGGGCACGTGGGTCAACGGTACCGCCGTGACCGCGCTCGCGTTCGCCCCTGACGCCATCGGCTCGAAGACCGCTCAGCTGCTGGGCACCACCATGCTCGCGTCGCAGCCGGTGATGACCGTCGCGCTCAAGGGCCTCGGCGGCGGCCCGCGCATCGACATTCGCCCCTCGCCGACGCTGTCGATGGGGCGCATCGGCTTCACTCCCGGGCAGACGACCGCGGCGCGGAGCTCGCTGCGCGTCTCCAACGTCGGCAACCGGCCCACGCCGCCCGACGTGCGGAACAACCTGTTTCTCGGAGCCAACGGCCAAGGGCCCACGTACTTCTCCGTGCGCACCGTGCAGGGCAGCGATTCTGAGCTCTGCGTCGGCGACTGGGACGCGGCCACCGGCACGTGCACCAACGCGGTGTCGGCCTACAGCGCGGCCTCGGGCCTCGAGGCCATCGTCGGCGCTGGGCTCACCGTGCCGATTCGCGTGGCCCCGACGACGGCCGGGCAGAAGGAATGGGAGGTGACGTTTTTCTCCAACGACGCCTCGTCGCCGGAGACCGTCATTCGCATCACCGCCGACGCCGTCGAGGCGCCCCCGTGCCAGTACCTCGTGTCGCCGACGACGTTGAACTTCGGGTTGGTGAACCCGCAACAGGTGAGCGACCTGAGCTTCACCGTCACCAACCGCGGCGTCGCGGCGAACGAGCGCTGCTACCTCAGCGGCTTTCGCTTCTCGCCCACCGCCGACCCGATGTTCTCGTTCCCCACGGCGCCGGTCGACATCGAGCTCGCCCCCGGGCAGTCGACGACCATCACCGTGCGCGCGGCGCCGACAACCATGCCGGCGTCGAGCCAGCGCGTCACCGACGAGGTGCTGTTCAACATCTCGAGCCCCACGCAGCCCAACGTCTTGGTGCAGCTCGAGGCGCTGGTGGCGCCGACCTGCCTCTCGCTGACGCCGGCGCCGCTGGCTTTCCGCGACACCGAGCTCGAGTGCGGCTCCCCGGCGATGGCGGTGGTGGTGACCAACACCTGCGCCACCGTCGTCACGCTCAACACCATCAGCCTCACCGACCCGGGGCTGGCCATCAGCGGCGCCGGCTCGTGCACCACCCCTGCTGGCTGCCCGCAGTTCGCCATCACCTCGGCGCTGACGCTCGGCACCTTGCAGCCCGGCGCCTCGCGCGCGATGACGATTCGGTTCCGGCCCTACGTCACTGGCCCGACCACCGGCGAGGTCACGGTCGTGGCGCAGCAAGGCACCGCCGCCGTGCCGTACCGGGTGGCGCTCAGCGGCAACGGCATCGTGCGCTCGTCGGCCCAGTGCAGCATCACCGCCGCGTGCCCGCCGCCGGTGACGGTCTCGGCCAACACCACCGTGCCGCTCGCGACCACCGTCACCTCGCCGGGCCCGGTGACCTGCGCCTGGTCGGCCCAGATGCGCCCGACCACCTCGAACGGCACGTTCGGCTCGGCGAGCAGCTGCACCTCGACGACCTACTTCGCCGACGTGGTGGGCACGCACCTGTTGACCTTCAACGTGGTCGACGGCCTGGGCGGGAGCGACCAATGCACCACGCCGGTCACCGTGACCCCGAGCGGCGACTTGTGGATCGAGCTGACCTGGGACCGCGACAACGACATGGACCTGCACCTGCTGCACCCCAACGCCGGCCTGCCGTCGGTGACCAGCAGCTGGTTCAACTCGACGTGGGACTGCTACTTCTCGAACCGCACCCCGACCTGGGGCACGAACGCGCAGAACAACCCGAGCCTCGATCGCGACGACATTCCTGGCCGTGGGCCCGAGAACACCCGCATCAACACGCCGCTCCTCAACACGAGCTACACCATCGGCGTGCACATGTTCTCGTACGCGGCGTCGCCGAACCCGGTCACCTCGACGGTGCGCGTGTATTGCGGCGGCTCGCTCATCACCACCCAGTCGCTGACCATGAGCCGGGTGAAAGACATGTGGATCTTGGGCGGCGTCTCCTTCACCGGCGCCGGCACCTGTCTCTTCACGCCGAACCAGACGGTCATCAACGTGCCGTAGCGGTGGCTCAGCCCAACAGCCGTTGAAGCAGGTTCGACGCCGACAGCCGGTGGCTGTCTTTCTGCTCGAAGCCCATCAGGTCGATGGTCAGCGCCGCGGCCACCGCGAGCTGCCGCAGCCGAGGGTCGGTGAAGCCGGGCTCGAACTCGATGCTGAAGTTGTCGGCGCGGCTGAAGGTCTCCTGAAACCAGCCCGCCCAGTGCTTGCGAATGCGCGCCACCACCTGGCCCCGCTGGCGCACCTCGAACACCCAGTCGCTGAACGAGAAGAACTTCAGCGCCGGCCCGGCGATTTCGAGCAGCGTCGCGCCGGTGGTGCCCACCACGTCGACCCGCAAGCGGAGCAGGTTGAAGCGCTGCTGCGTCGAGCCGAGCGGCCGCCCGTCCCACGCGGTGACGTCGCCGCGGCGAAAGATGAACGTGAAGGGGAACGTCACCTTCATCGCCAGCGTGCCGTCGGGGGTGAGACACTCGGTGGTGTTGCGGTGGAACGGGTTGAAGTTGCGCGAGAGCGCGGCGAGCGCTCCGGTCTCCGCCTCGCCGGCCCAGAACACCGGGCGGCCGCCTTCGTCTGAGACCTCGTAGCGGTTTGCCTGAGACCACCCAACGAGCATCTCCAGCGGCTCCCGGAACTGTCGCACCTGGAGCCGCGAGCCAGTGAAGAGCGCGTCGAGCTGGAGCCGCAGGGGAGGGCTCATGTCAGCCGGGTCTCCGGGCCCCGCGCCGCGGCGGCGAATGTCAGAAGGCATCGAGGCAACCGGCGCGGCCGCTTCTTCGACCTCGGGTGGGCCGTCGGCGCCGCGGGGCGCACGGGCCCCCCAGTCGAGCTCAACCGGGGGACCGTCGGCCGGACCAAAGCGGGAGTCGTCAGTCATGGGCCCACTTCATCACGTGCGAGGCCCAGCCACGATTGCCAGGAGTTCCTGGACACACTCGGAGCAC
>JAEUJT010000078.1 GCA_016793525.1 Archangium sp.
GCGCCCTTCGAAGACAAGGTGCGCGCCGTGGCCCAGCGCGTCTACGGCGCGAAAGACGTCGAGCTGTCAGCCGAGGCGAAGAAAGACCTCGCGCGGATCAGCGGCTGGGGGTTGGGCCACCTGCCGGTGTGCATGGCGAAGACGCACCTCTCGCTGTCAGACGACCCCTCGCTCCAGGGCGCGCCCACCGGCTTCACGGTGACGGTGCGCCAGGTGCGCGTGTCGGCCGGCGCTGGCTTCTTGCTCGCCCTCACCGGCGAGATTCTCACCATGCCGGGGCTGCCCAAGGTGCCCGCCGCGTACAACCTCGACCTGCACGACGACGGCACCGTGGTCGGCGTGCAGTAACGCTTTCCCAGGGCGGCACGCTTGTCTTACGGCGGCACGCTCGTCTTACGGCGGAACAGCCGGTTACCGACGGCGCCGGTACTTGTTCGGCTGGCGCTTGCGCCCCATGGGCCGCTGCTCGTCTTTCTCGGTCGCGCTCTTCAGGAGCGAGGCCATCGGCGCCTTCACCCCCAGGTCCATCTCTCGCAGCAACACGAGCCGGTCGCGCTGCACCGCGGCCTTCTCGAACTCCATGTCGTCGGCGAGCTTCATCATCGCCTTTTCGGTGCTGGCGATCAGCTCGGCGATCTGCGGCTTGGTGAGCACCTCGGCTTCGGGGTCGGCGGCCGACGCCGAGGCCTGCTCGTCGTAGAGGAACTGCGAGAGGTCGTGAATGGCCTTCTTCACCTGCTTCGGGGTGATGCCGTGCTCGACGTTGTACGCCCGCTGCACCTCGCGCCGGCGCGTCACCTCGTCGATGGCCTTCTTCATCGAGTCGGTGATTCGGTCGGAGTACAGAATCGCGCGCCCGTTCAGGTTTCGCGCCGCGCGCCCCATGGTCTGGATCAGCGACACGTGCGAGCGCAGGTACCCCTCTTTGTCGGCATCGAGAATCGCCACCAGCGAGGTCTCGGGAATGTCGAGGCCTTCGCGCAGCAGGTTGATGCCGATCAACACGTCGTATTCGCCCTTGCGGAGATCGCGGATGATCGCGGTTCGCTCGATGGCGTCGATGTCGGCGTGGAGGTACCGCACCCGCACCCCGACCTCGGCGTAGTACTCAGCCAGATCTTCGGCCATGCGCTTGGTGAGCGTCGTGACCAGCACCCGCTCGCCCTTCTTGGCGCGCACCCGAATCTCTTCGAGCAGATCGTCGACCTGGTTGCCGGCTTTGCGCACCTCGATCTCTGGGTCGACCAGCCCGGTGGGCCGAATCACCTGCTCGACCACCACGCCGCGGGCCTGCGACAGCTCCCACTCGGCAGGGGTGGCCGACACGCACACGACCTGCGGCGCGAGCGCCTCCCACTCGTTGAACTTGAGCGGCCGGTTGTCGATCGCGCTGGGCAGGCGAAAGCCGTAGTCGACGAGCGTCTCCTTGCGCGCCCGGTCGCCGCGGAACATCGCGCCGATCTGCGGAATGGTCTGGTGCGACTCGTCGACGAAGCACACGAACTGCTTGGGGAAGTAGTCGATGAGACACGGAGGCGCCTCGCCCGGCGCTCGCCCCGACAGGTGCCTCGAGTAGTTCTCGATGCCGTTGGTGAAGCCGAGCTGCTCCATCATCTCCAAGTCGAACATGGTGCGCTGCTCGAGCCGCTGGGCCTCGACCAGCTTGTTCTGCCCCTTCAGCTCGGCCAGCCGCTGCTGCAGCTCGTCGCGGATCTGCTGCACCGCGCGCTGCCGCTGGTTCGGGTCGGTGACGTAGTGCGAGCTGGGGAAGATCGAGATGCGCTCGAGGGTGCCAAGCGTCACGCCGCGCAGGGGGTCGAACTCGGAGATCTTCTCGACCGTGTCGCCGAAGAACTCGACGCGAATCGCGCGCTCTTCTTCGTAGATGGGGAACACCTCGATCGTGTCGCCGCGCACGCGGAAGGCGCCGCGGTGAAAGTCCATGTCGTTGCGCTCGTACTGGCATTCAACCAACTGCTTGAGCAGCGCGTCGCGCCCGAGCTCTTGCCCGCGCATCACGTGTACCGCCATGTCGACGTACGAGCGCGCAGCGCCGAGGCCGTAGATGCACGACACCGAGGCCACGATGATCACGTCGTCGCGGGTGCGCAGCGAGTGCGTGGCCGAGTGGCGCATGCGCTCGATCTCTTCGTTGATCGAGGAGTCTTTCTCGATGTACGTGTCAGACGACGGCACGTACGCCTCGGGCTGGTAGTAGTCGTAGTAGCTGACGAAGTACTCGACCGCGTTGTGGGGGAAGAGCTGCTTGAATTCCCCGTACAGCTGCGCCGCAAGCGTCTTGTTGTGCGCGATAATCAACGCCGGCTTGCCAATGTTGGCGATGACGTTGGCGACGGTGAAGGTCTTGCCCGAGCCAGTGACGCCCAGCAGCACCTGGTGCGTGTCGCCCCGCTGGAGCCCTTGCGTGAGCTCGGTGATGGCGCGCGGCTGATCGCCTTGGGGGGTGTACTCGCTGACGAGTTGGAAGTCGGCCATGCAGATTGTGGGCGTAGCAGAACCCACTGACATTCGGCTCACCCGCCGTCTGGGGAGGCCCGCCGGAGGATGCCGCCTGGGCCGCCCACCCACACCTTCGGCCCGTCGGGGAGATCTCGGCCGATCACCGCCTTCGGCGCCCCCGAAAGGGGCAGCGGCTCGACCATCACCTCTCCGCTCGGCAGCACGATGGTCAGGTGCGGCGCGTCGCTTCGGCCTCCCGCCAGAAACACCTCTCCGCTCGCCGCGGGCCAGAGGTCGGCGAAATCGTCAGTTCCCGCCGGAACCGCGACGAAGCCACCGTCGGCGCGCTGCTGCACCAACGCCCCCCGCTGCCCGGCGGCGACCAGCATCGTCACCCCACCGTCGTGCACCACCGTTCGAATCGACTCCAACCGGGGCCCGCTGCGCCGCAGCTGAGTCCACCCGGCGTCGGGCTCGAGCCGGGCGATGAGGCCCGATTCCCCCGCTAGGTAGATCGCGCTGGGCGCCCACGCGACGCTGCTGGCCCCCGCCGGCGCGGCGAAGGGCTCCCAGTCTTCTCCCGCGCCGCTGGGCGAGACGAACACGCTCGGGCCCATGACCGACGTGCCCAGCACGGCGAGCGACGACGAGGTGGGCGACGGCGCCGCCGACACGAAGTCGTACCCCGGCGCGATTCTCGAGGGGACAGCCGTGGCACCGTCTTGCGCGATGGTGGCGACGACGCTCGCGGTGCCGAACGCCCACCGGCGGCTCCCGGGACCGATGGCGCAGGCGGTCATGTCGGACCGGCTGTCGGGCAAGGGGCGAAAGTCCCACTGTCCCGGGGCGAGCGGCGACTGGAGGTGCAGCCCGTTGCCTTGCGACGCGGCTCCGAGCCACCCGTCAGCGCCGGCGCACAGCGCCTCGACCGTGTCGCTGACGTCTTCAACGTTCGCGGTGGAGCGGAACGTGCCTGCATCGGGCAGCCAGACGGCCATGGCCCCACGCTGCCCCGTGGCCAACACCCGCCCCGACGGGAAGGCGGCGATGCGGGTGTAGCGTCGGCGGCGCGCCTGCTCGGCGGAGTCGGGGAACGCGTCTGACCGCTCGGCCTGCCCGTACGCCTGCATGTCGAGCCGATCGATGGCGTCGAGCGAGCCGTCGCTCACCATCCAGAAGCGGCGGCCGTCGAGCGTGTGAAAGCGCCGCGGATTCTCGCGGAAATCGGAGTCGTACACGACGCCCCACATGCCCGGGGCCTCGACGTTCGCGTGCGCGATGCGAATGCGCCGATCGTTGTCGGGCCCGTACGAGAGGAGCAGGTAGATGTTGGGGCCGAGCACCACCATGTTGCGCACCAGCGCCCCCCCTTGCTCCGGCGCGAGCTGAACCACCGGCGTCTTGAACTGCCAGAGCGCGCCGCGGTCATTCACGAGGAACACGCCCGCGTCTCCCGCAGCCGCGAAGAGGTCGCTGTCACGAGGCACCACGTCGAACGCCGACCAGATGCCCTGCCCCGCGGGCGCCGGCGTCGTGCGCCCGAACACCTCGGCGTTGCGCGTCACCACCGCCGTGCCTTCACCGGTGACGGCGACGCTCCGAAAGCCGGTGGTATCGAAGGTGGAGCCCGCCTGCTCCGAGGCCCACCGCTGCCCGTCGAAGACAAGGATGCGCCCACGGGTGCCCGCGACGAAGATGTTCGACGGGCCGGTGCCGCTGATCGCCTGCCAGCGCACGCCGTCTTCGAGCGGCGTCGGCACCACCGACGTACGCTCACCGTCCCAGAACAGCACGCTGCTGTTGGTGACCAGCCACACGTGGCGCTCGTCGACCGCGTACAGATCGTTGATGTCGTTGCCCTGCGGCAGCGGGCTTTCCCAGCAGAACCCGCGCTCGCAGACCCGCGCCAGGCTACAGGTGTTGGGCCGCTCGGTGCCGCACTCGGTGCCGTCGAAGCACGAGCCACAGAAGAGCGTCTGGCAGCCCGTCTCGAGGAAGCCGCACGTCGCCCCGACATCGTCGCATGAGGTGATCTCGGCCACGCACCCGGCATCGACCTCGGGCCACTTGGGGCCGGCGACGCCCTCGGGGTAGCAGTAGCCGTCGGGCGCGCAGGTGGCGCCAGCTTGCGCGCAGGTCCGGTCGGTTTCGCAGCGGTAGAGCGTGGTCCGATCGAGCTTGCACGCAGCCAGCGCGAGCATCGCCACCAGCGGCGCCAGGCGCCACGCCGTCACCATGTGAGCACCGCGCCGGTGCCCAACCCGACGCCGAGCGCCGCCAACCCGATGCCGATGCCCAGCTGCGTCGTCGCCGCCGCGGCGACCCCTTGGGCCTCCGAGCCGGTGAGCGTGCTCCCCACGTACCCACCGGGGAGCTCTTCCGTGCCGCGGAGGGAGGCATGGGTCGCGCCAGCAACCGCCACCAGCGCCACGCTCGCGCCGAGCGCCGCGAGGGCCCCCGCGCCCAACACCCACGACGCGGCATGCGGCGTCGGTCCCGACGAGACGATCTCGAGCTCGGGCCCGTCAGCGCGCTCGACCCACCCGCTGGGCGCCAGCGAAATTTCGACCGGCGCATCGGCCGCAGCGGTCGGTTTGGGGGCGACTGGTTTCGCCAGCCGCGCGTGTACGCGCTTGACGAACGGCGCCAGCTCTTCGGCGGTCGGCGTGACCCGGTTGGAGAGCACCAGGCTCTCGTGCTCGGCGGCGGCTCGCGCGGCGATGTCGAGGAGCTCGAAGGCGATGGAGGTGTCGCTCCCGATGCTCGTCACCGACACCGTCACCACGTAGGCAAGGCTCAGCTGCGTGGCCAACTCGCCCAAACACGCGCGCTTGCCGAGACACGCCGCGGTGTCGGCCAGCCCGAGCTGCTGGGCGCGGCGAACGGCCTCGGCCACCGGGAGCATCGGGGTGAGGCCCTTGCGGGTGAGCGCCGCCTCGAGCGCGGTGGCGACCGCCGTCGCCTTCTCTGGGGTCACGTTGACCCGCTTGGCCACCACCACCGACCACGTCGGGTCGGCCGCGAGCGCCAGCGCCATCACCGTGGAACACACCATGCGCGGAGCATGGCAGGGCGGTCCAGCGCCTTCAATTCTTGTCGCGGAGCGGCGCGATGAAGGTTTTCTCGAGCACCGAGGTGTTGGCATCGACTTCGGCCACCTTGGCGGGAGGCGGCTCCGTCGCGAGGACCAACCGGTAGCGTCGAATCAGCGCCAGCGCGGTGGCGTCGACGTCTTCGTCGGCCGGTGTGCGCTGCCGCAGCTCGCTCTCGAGCGACACCAGCCGGGCCAACACGCCCGCCGCCGTCTTGCGCGCTCTCTTCGGGCGGGTGACGGGTTTCCCTCCCGGAGCCAGAGGCGCGAGCTCCTCGAGCTCTTCGGCCTCGCTGGCTGGCGCGGCGGGAGGCACGGCGACGGTGGGACCGGGTTCGACGGCTGCGCTCGGTGGCGGCTCCGGCTCCGGCGCGGCGGAGATGGCCTCGACGGCTACCGGAGGCACCACCACCACCGGACTCGCCTGCAGTGCCTTGCGGCGCGCCCACCACACACCTCCGCCCGCGGCGGCACAGGCGATCATCGCCACGCCGACCCAGGGGAGCCACGCGTTCGACTTCGGCTTCACCTGGCGAATCGACGGTGACGACACCCGGCTGCCGGCGGCGCTTCGGGACTCCGTGGGCTCGGTGAAGCTCTTCGAGGCCCACGCCGTCAAGCGCAAGCGCACCAGCTCGGCGGTCTGCGGCCGGGCTCGCGGGTCTCGGTGCAGCATCGACACCACGAGCGCGTTCAAGAACGGAGGCAGATCGTTTCGCAGCTGGCCAGGCTGAGGCACGTCGGCGTCGGCCGACTGGTCGCTCGGCCCCTTGCCCGAAAACGGCAACGCTCCGGTCAACAGCTCATAGGCGATGACGCCGATCGCGTAGATGTCAGACGAGACTTCGGGTGTGCCGCTCGCCGCTTGCTCCGGGGCGACGTACCCCATGCCTCCCGCGAGCGACCGGTGATCGGCGCGCCCCGCCGTGTCGTGCAGCCAACTCGAGAGCCCGAAATCGAGCAGCTTCACGGTGGAGCTGCCGTCGGCCTGCTTGGCGAGGAAGATGTTGGACGGCTTGAGATCGCCGTGCACGACACCCGCCGAGTGCGCCGCGTGGACCGCGGTGAGCACCTCGAGCAGCCAGCGCACGGCCGTCTCGACATCGAGCGGGTCGCGCAGCAGGCGCTCCTCCAGGGGCTCCCCGTCGAGCATCTCCGTCACCACGAAGGGCCGCCCATCGTAGAGCTGCCCCAGCCCCACCACGTCGGCGATGTGCCGGTGCGTGAGCGCGTTGACGGTCTTCACCACCCCCAGGAACTGCGCCGCCGTGTCGTCGTTGTTCCACGGGGTGGCCCTCAGCACCTTGATGGTGCCTTTCCGCCCGATGCCAGAGTGCACGCCGCGGTACACCAGACCCGTTCTGCTCTCGGCGACGCGTTCGGTGACATCGAAGTCGCCGACGCGCGTTCCAACGAGATCGTCGTTCCCCGCGGCGGCTGACGGCTTCACGCGCTGGGCATCAAACCACACTTCCAACTCGATGCCGCACCCGCCGGAGCTGAAGCTACCCGCCGCGCAGCAACGTCGTGGAGCGGCCCATCATTCGCCGGCGCCGATCGTACGCGCCTTGAATCATGTCGACCCGCACGCCGGGCGGGTAGTACTCGGGCGACTGCTTCTGCTCGAAGCCTTTGGCGTTGGAGAGCAGAAACTGCTGCACCGGCCGCGGGTCTCCAGCCAGCTCGGCCAACATGCGCCCGGCGAAGCGATCGGCCTTCGCCTCCTCTTCTCGGTACATCACGTCGAGCATCGAACGGCTCAGGCTCGACAGATCATGATTCGGCCAGGTCCACGGTTGGTGGCCGATCTCGTGACCCAGCACCCCGAGGAGCAGGTCGTCATCGCCCTGAAACTGCGCCAACAGCTCG
Source organism: Archangium sp. (assembly GCA_016793525.1). The sequence continues at coordinate 7,421 of JAEUJT010000078.1, forward strand.
ACCCCGAAGGCAATTTGGCCTTCGCGCGAAATACACGCGTTCTGCCCCTCACACAGCTCGAGGGAAAAGGTCCCGGCGCTCCGGCCCATGGCGGTCGCGATGTGCTCTTTCAAATCGGTCAACTTGCGCAGCCCCTTCGACAGCTTGGGGAACGCACGCTTGTCCACCAGCTTGGGGGGCCGCTTGCCGAACAGCACCGCCGCCATCGGGTGCGAGTGGGTGCGACCGATGGGCGCCTGCGACTGGCCGCCCAGAAGCGAAGAGCCCGATGTGCCCGCGGAACGAATTTTCATTCGGCGAGCGGAGTGTAAACGCCAGGCTCTACTTCTGCTTCGACGTGAGCCGCTCGGCTTCGAACTCGTCGCCTTTCGTCCAGGTCGGAGCCTCCGCCGTGTTCGCGAGCGACACCGCCAGCCCGTAGTACAGCCGCACGTCCTCCACCGCGCCCGAGAGATCCCACTCCGGGGTCAGCTCGTCAGATGGCTGGTGGTACCGGGTGGCCTCCCAGAGCTCGCGCTGCTGCTTGCCCCACCCCTCGGGCCGGCCGATGAAGTCGTGGCCGCTCGAGAAATACGCCGAGGGCACGCCCTTCTTGGCGAAGTTGAACTGGTCAGACCGGTAGAAGAACCCGCGATCGGCGAGCGCGTCGGGCTTCACCGTGCGGCCCTGCGCCTTCGCCAGCTGGGTGATCACCGCGTCGATGCTCGATTTCCCGAGCCCCACCACGCTCAGGTCGGCGGTGCGCCCCCAGATGTTCACGCCGTCGATGTTTACATTGGCGATCATCTTCGCCACCGGCACCGGAGCGCTCGAGACGAAGTAGGCCGAGCCGAGGAGCCCCTGCTCCTCCGCCGCCACCGCCGCGAACAGCACCGAGCGCTTCGGCGCCTTGGGCAGCGAGGTCAGCGCGCGCGCCACCGACAGCAGCGCCGCCACGCCCGACGCGTTGTCCACCGCGCCGTTGTAGATCTCATCTTCGCCCGGCTTCACGCCCGCCTTGCGGCCGAGGTGATCGTGGTGCGCCGTTACCACCACGTATTCGCCCTTCAACGTGGGGTCCGACCCCGGGAGCACGCCGAGCACGTTGGCCGTGCGCTTCACCACCACCGCGTTGGCGAAGCGCGTTTTTACCTTCACGCCGAGGGGGACGGGCGTGAAGCCCTTCGACTCCGCCGCCTCGCGCAGCGTGTCCAACGACTTGCCACTGAGCGCCACCAGCTTGCGCATCGCGTCTTCTGTGGTCCACGCCTTCACCTGCAGCGTCGGCTCGTCGCCGGCGGGGAGATCGAATTGCTCACCCGCCCACGACGTCTGCACCACCTGCCACGGGTAGCCGGCCGACGGCGTGGTGTGAATGATGATGCACCCCACCGCTCCAGCGCGCGCCGCCTGCTCGTATTTGTACCCCCAGCGCCCGTAGTACAGCCGCGTCTTCCCAGCGAAGAGCGCCGGGTCTCGCTCGGGGTCATTGTTCATCACCACGATGACCTTGCCCTTCACGCTCGTCTTGAAGTCGTTCCACCCGTATTCGGGCGCGACGATGCCGTAGCCGGCGAAGACGAGCTCCGCGTCGTCGAGAATGGACTCCTTCGCCTGGTGACCGGAGACAGCGATGAAGTCGTCGCTCCGCTTCAGCGTCAACGACGGCTTCCCAGCGGCGGAGAAGGTCAGCGTGTCGGGCGCCCCGTCGACGCCGACCAGATCGAACGGCTGATACCAGCCTCCGTCGGCCACCCCCGGCGTCAACCCCAGCGATTCAAACTGGGTGGCAATGTATTCCTGCGCGAGACGATCGCCCGGCGTCGCGGGCCCGCGCCCCTCGAGTGTATCGGAGGCGAGAAACCGCACGTGCGCGCGCAGCTGGCTCTCGGTGATCTGCTTCTCCGCGCCCTTCTCGACCGGCGTCAGCAACGGCGCAGCGCTCAGCACAACCAGCGTGAAGATCAGCACCTACGCCACCACTTTCCACGTCGTTCCAGCGGGTGAGTCCATGATCTCCACGCCGAGCGCCTTGAGCTCTCCACGGAGCCGATCGGCCGCCTGGAACCCCTCGGGCGTCTTCGAAGCGCGCGCAGCCTGACGTTCGGCGATCATCCCCTCCACCTTGGCGCGATCGATGTTCTTCGACGCGACCAATCGGTCCCGTCGTCGCAGCAACCACGCGTCAGGCGAATCTTCGAACAACCCCAGCGCCGCCGAGAGCTTCGCGGCCACGTCGCGGAGCGCCTTCAACGTGCGCAGCACCACCGCCTTGTCTTTCACCGGAGGCTTGTCGCAGAGCAGGTTCAGCTCGGCGAACAGGCCGGAGAGCACCCCCAACCCGCCCGGGAAGTTGAAGTCGTCGCTCACCAGCTCGTCGAACTCGCGCTGGAACTTGCCTGGCTCGCCGTGCACCGGGCCGTCGGAGCTCTCCTTGCCCGCCAGCCGCTCATCGACCTTGCGCAAGGTCTCGTAGAAGTACTCGAGGCGCGTCTCCGCGTCGGCCAACGTCTTGTCGGCGAAGCTCAGCGCCTGCCGGTAGTGCGTGGAGAGGAAGAAGTACCGCAGCGCCTCGGCGTCGACCGCTGTGAGCGCGTCTCGGAGCCGCACGACATTGCCGAGCGACTTCGACATCTTGGCGCCTTCGAGGTCGAGAAAGCCGCCGTGCATCCAGCAGCTGCACAGCGACTGGCCGCTCGCCGCTTCACTCTGCGCCTTCTCGTTTTCGTGGTGGGGGAAGATCAGATCCAACCCGCCGCCGTGGAGATCGAACGATTCTCCCAGGTATTTTGATGACATGGCCGAGCACTCGATGTGCCAGCCGGGGCGGCCTTTGCCCCACGGTGAGTCCCATGAGACCTCCCCGGGTTTCGCCGCTTTCCAGAGCGCGAAGTCGAGCTGATCTCGCTTCCGCGCGTCGTCTTCGACCCGATCGGTCTGCTGGAGGTCGTCGAGCTTCCGCCCCGAGAGCTGCGCGTACGCGCCGTACTTCCGCACTTCGAAGTACACGTCGCCGGCCGATTCGTAGGCCACGCCGCGGGAGATCAGCTTCTCGATGATGCCGATGATCTCGGGAATCGTCTCCGACACCTTGGGCGAGACGTCGGGTTTCAGCAGCTTGAGCGCCGCGGCGTCGGCCTCGAATTCGCGAACGAACCGCGCCGCCAGGTCCAACGCCGATTCGCCGGAGTCGTGGGCCGCCTTGATGATCTTGTCGTCGACGTCGGTGTAGTTCCGTACGTAACGGACCTCGAACCCTCGGGAACGGAGGTACCGGACCACCGTGTCGAAGGACGTAAAGGTCCGCGCGTTGCCGATGTGCACGAAGCTGTACACAGTCGGCCCACACACGTAGATGCCGATTTTTCCTGGCACCAGCGGAACGAGAGGGACCTTGGCATGCGCCAACGTGTTGAAAACGCGAATGTCGGGCGAAGTCATGAGGTGGGGGGACTTTACCCGCACGCAACCCGTGGTGTCAGATGTGCGATAACGCCGAAACGATTTTCCGGCCCCTCGGAGCGTACATGTCCACACCCATGTCGAAGTCCAAAACCCTCGAGCCGGGCGCGAGGCGCGCAGTGAAGAAACAACACGAAGAAGAAGCGATTCCGACGGCCATCTTCAACACCGAAAATGCCGACCGCGAGATGCAGGCCCAATACGGTTTGAGCGAGCCCACCTACAGCCCAGCGTTCCTCTACGTCGAGCGCGGGCCCGGCCAGGGTCAGCTCCTCGAGGTGAAGCAAGGCGTGATCGTGGTTGGCCGCGCGTCGGTCTCCGACCTCCGCATTCAGCACCCGTCGATCTCCCGGCGCCACGCGCAGGTGAAGCGGGTCGGCGAAGACTTCTTCGTGAAAGATCTGGGCTCGCAAAACGGCACCTTCGTCAACAAGCAGCGCATCGCCACCGAAGTCGAAGTGAAGGTCGGCGACACCCTGGCCCTCGGCAATGCCCTCGTTCGTCTCCGCGGCCCGATGACCAAGGCCGAGCGCCTGGCCGCCACCGCCACCGTCGCCCCTCCGAAGGCGGTTCGCCGCAGCGCGACGCCTGCCGAAGACACGATCGCGCAACGCTCGAGCGACGTCGGTCGCCGTTCAACCCCCGCAATTCGCATCGCGGTCTTCGCTGGCGCTATGGGCTTCGGCCTGGCCGGCGTTCTCGCGTTCGCAGTGGTGAAGATGGTCACCGCTCCTCCCCCTTCGGCTCCGGCTGCGACTGACAAGCGCGACGTGGCGCTCGCTCCGGCCCCGAAAGAAGCCGATCACCGCGAGCGGCTGATCAAAGACGCGCTCGACCGCAAGATGCACGAAAAGACCGACGCTCCGGCGCCTGCCGCGGCCTCCGTCGTGGTCGCCGAGCCCGTGCAGGT
>JAEUJT010000088.1 GCA_016793525.1 Archangium sp.
CCCCTCGCTCCTCGCCCACGGCGCCGAGGGCATCGGCCTCTACCGCACCGAATTTCTGTACCTCGACCGCCCCACCGCGCCGAGCGAAGAAGAGCACTACCAGTCGTACCGCCAGGTGCTCGAGGCGATGCAGGGCCGGCCCGTCACCATTCGCACCCTCGACCTCGGCGGAGACAAGCTGCCGGGCAAGAAGCCTGACCGCGAGAACAACCCCGCCATGGGCCTGCGCGCCATTCGCTACTGCCTCGCGCACCGGGAGACCTTTCGGGTGCAGCTGCGGGCACTCCTCCGGGCTTCGGCCCACGGCAACCTGCGCATCATGTTCCCGCTGGTGAGCGGCGTGTCCGAGCTCCGCGACGCCCGCAGCGAGCTCGAGAACTGCCGCAGCGAGCTGTCGCGCCAGGGCGTGCCCATGGGCAAGCGCACCCCCATCGGCATCATGGTCGAGACCCCCAGCGCCGCGTGGATCGCCGATCGCCTCGCCCAAGAGGCCGACTTCTTCAGCATCGGCACCAACGACCTCATTCAATATTCGCTGGCCATCGACCGGCAGAACCGCGACGTGGCGTACCTCTACCGCCCGCTGCACCTGGCGATTCTGCGCTCGCTCGAGGCCATCGTGCGCGCGGGCAAGAGCGCCGGCATTCCCGTCGCGATGTGCGGCGAAATGGCCGGCGACCCGAACCTGTCGCTCATGCTGCTCGGGCTCGGCATCGACGAGCTGTCGATGACAGCCGGGCAGATACCGTCGGTGAAGCGCGTGGTGCGCGCGGTGAGCAAGAGCGACGCGCTCGAGATGACCGCGAAGACGCTCCAGCTCAACACCGCCGAAGAAATCGAGCGCTTCGTGAAGACCGAGATGGACCGCCGCTTCGCTTCGGCCGACTGACCGCGCCGCTACTTCGCGGCGTCGATGAGCTCGAGCACCTGCGCGTAGTTCGACAGCGTGCGCGACGGCTTCACCACCTGCTGCTGCCCGGCCTCGAACACCGAGTTCGCGTGCCGCCGCGTGATTGCGTTCGACGAGATGATGTCGAGCCGCTCGCGGTACTCGAGCGAGATGTACGTGCCGTATTCGGCCCAGCAGTCGAGGCAGCCGGTCTCGCGCGCGACGGCGATGTCTTTCTTCACCGAGTCGCCCACCACCAACACCTCAGCCGGCGACACGCCGTAGGTCTGCAGAATCTTCTTCAGCCCCGCCGGGTTCGGCTTCTCGTGGTCTCGCGGCAGCTCGATGACCGGGCAGAGCGCGCGGTACTCACCCTTCTCTTGCTTCTGGAGGATGTCAGGCGCCACCAGCGCCTCACCGTCAGGCGCCTTGGGAAAGGTGAAGCCCGGCATGGTGTAGATGGCGGTGAGGTGCTGGTCGAAACCCATGCGCTTGGCCCGCTGCTCCGCCGGGTTCTTCGGAGCGTCGGTGAGCGCCACCACGGGAATGCGCCGCGCTTTCAGCTCGGTCAGCGTCTCGATGACGCCCTTGTACGGCTTCAAATACTTTCGCCGCGCTTCGGCGAAGGCCATGCGCGCCGGCTCGATGACCAATTTGTCGAAGCTGCCGAAGTCGGGAAACTCGGTGAACAGCGACGACTCTTGGAGCGCAAACGGGTACTCGTTCGACTCGTATTTTGTGTACACGGCCTTGAGCGACTGCACGACCTTCAGCCGCGTGAAGCCCGTCGACTGCTGTACCGCGGTGACCATCGATTCGACCGCCGGCACGATGTAGTCGATCCACGAGTACAGCGTGTTGTCCATGTCGGTGACGACGAGTCGAATCGGCATCGCGCGGCCCTCGAGTTAGCGCAAGGTCAACCGCAACAGCTCGCACCGGTTGAGCGCGCCGTCGTAGATGCGCAGGTCGTCGCCCATCAGGCCCGTCGCATATTGGCCGTACCACGCGCTGAGCAGCCCGTACCCAAAGTACAGGTCACCGGGGTTCAGGTACGTGGTGCCGCCCGAGCTTCCCGAAGAGACGAGCGCTCCGTCGACGTAGACCGAGACGTTGGACCCATCACGCGTCAGCGCCAGGTGGTGCCACTGGTCGTCGGCCATGTTCCCCGTCGACACACTGACGTAGTTCGTACCGCTGCCGTCTTCGTCGACCTCCCACACAATCGCGCCATTGGTGCCCATGCGCGCTTGCACGAAGTTGCCGTGGCTGCCGTCCCACCGGTTGCCCCAGATGTCGATTGAGTACGGCGGAGTCGAGGGGAGCTTGAACCACCCGGCCATCGTGAACGGGCTCGTTTGCAGCTGCGTCGCGTAGTACCCCAGGTACACGTACCACCCGGGGTACGTGATTCGCAGCGCCGAGCCAGCAACGCCGGGCACGACGTCGTAGGCGCCGTACCCATGGTACGAGCCCACCCAATCGTCGACTGACGATTCCATCGCCCAGTGGCGAACCGGGCGACGAATGCCCTGCTCGATGATCAGCGAGTCGATGGTCGCCTGGTGAAAGTCGGTCTGCTCGCGGTTGTGGAGCACCACGTGGTGTTTGGCGCTGGTGCTCGGCGCGTTCATCACGGCCACCGTCTCGTTGGTGTCACCGCGCTTGCGGAAGCGGCACGTCACCGAGGAGCCCGTGTCAGTGACTTCGAACATCACCGTTTCTCCCCAACCCACGTAGAGGTCGTTCGAACCATTGACCGTGGAGAGCGCCCCCGAGCGATCGACGACCTCTCCATACGAACCGTAGGTCGGCAACAAGCACTCGATGCCGTCGGTGGTCTCGCCGAACGTGGGCCCTGAACGGCCGCTGCTCCGCACGAGAATCTGGAGCATGTCTTGGTCGTTCGGAGTGTTGAAGGTCCACTCGCCCGTGATGCGCACGGTGCCCTCGGCGGGGTTCCACTCGCGTTTGGAGACGAGGTGCGCTCGATTCTGAAGGTACAGGTACCCGTCCTCGACGTAGGCGTCAGCGTTCAACAAGTCGCCCGTCGTCACCGTCCAGTTGTCCAGCGTGTCGAAGTTTTCGTACAGCGTGAGCGGGCTCGGCGGGAAACACTCGCCGCTCCGACACGACCCGCCACCGGCGAAGCAGGCGTCGGCGCAGCTCACCCCGTCGGCTTTCGGCGTCGTCGGTTCGCAGCTGCCGCTGCCGGGGTTGCACGCCTGAACTCGGCACGTGCCGTCATCTGCACACACCTTGGCGACACCGCCGCAGGTGCCCCAGGTACACACGTCGTCAGACGTGCACAGCAGCCCGTCGTCACACGGCGTCGCATTCGAAACGATGGGGTTGGTGCACGCGCCGGTGTTGGGGTCGCACACACCTTCGGCGTGGCACTGATCAGTCGCCGGGCAGCTCAAGACGATGGGGTCGCCGACGCAGGCACCGTTTTCACACCGCTTGTTCGCCGTGCAGAGGTTCCCGTCGTTGCACGCGTTGCCGTTGCTGCCCGGCTTCGGCGGCCTGGTGCACTGCCCCGTCACGGGGTTGCAGGTACCCGCGAGCCCACACGTGTCTGCGGCGCACACCGCCGGAGTCCCCGCACACGTACCGTTGTTGCACACGTCTCCGTGGGTACACGGCACGCCGTCGTTGCACGTCGCGGTGTTCGGCTTCAGTGGGTTCGAGCAGGTGCCCGTCGACGGGTTGCACACGCCGACGTCGTGGCACTGGCTCTGCGCCGTACACACCACCGGCTGGCCGCGGCAGATGCCGACATCACAGGTGTCTCCCGTGGTGCAGGCGTTCCCGTCGTCACACGTCGCCGTGCGCGGCTTGATTGGGTTCGTGCACCGGCCCGTCTGCGGCACACACACGCCGATGTCGTGGCATTGGTCCGTCGCGGCGCACGTGACCGCGGGCGTGTGTTCGCACCCGCTCGGGCCCAGCGTGTCCGTCGTGCACAAGTTCCCGTCGTCGCAGGTGACTCCGCCGTCGAACACCCGTCGGCCGCTCCCTCCGCCTGATCCACCACCGGTGCCGCCGCCGACGCCGCCACCCGTGGGCGCGGAACCGCCGCCAGAGCCGCCCCCCGTGGAGCCGCCGCCGCCGCCGGTCCCAGTCCCCGTGTCGCTCGTTCCACAGCCGACGACCGTGAGCAGCACCACCGCCGAGAAAATCCGCATGAGAGAGCACCCCTTGAGAAAACGCGGGAGCACTGTGCCAGGCGGGGCCTCAAACACCACTCGAAAGCGCCGACGATTCAAGAAGTTAGACCCGATGTTTTGATTGACGCGCTTCGGGGCGGGCTCTACGAACCGGCCGCCATGTCGGAGCCCCTGTTCTCGCCCGAAGCTCAAAAGAAGTTCGACGAAGGCATCGCCGAGCTGCTCACGCACTACCCGGCGGAGCAGAAGAGCGCCGCCATGTTGCCAGCGCTGCGGCTGCTGCAGACCATGAAAGGCTGGCTGCCGCCTGAAGGCATGAAGCAGGTGGCCACCAAGCTCTCCACCACCGTGGAGCACTGCTACGAGGTCGCGACCTTCTACGTGATGTTCCACACGCAGAAGCCGGCCAAATACGTGGTCGACGTGTGCACGAACCTGTCGTGCGCGCTCCGCGGCGCCGAGGGCCTGCTGCAGTACCTCGAGTCGAAGACCGGCCAGCCCGCGGGCACCAACGGCGATCGCTTCTTCGTGCGCGAGACCGAGTGCCTGGCGAGCTGCGGCACCGCGCCGTGCCTCCAGGTCAACGAGACGCACCACGAGAACCTCACGCGCGCCAAGGTCGACACCATTCTGGAGAAGCTCACGTGAGCATCCTCACCGAGAAGGTCATCACCCGCGACTGGCTGAAGGGGAGCAACCACACGCTCTCCGGCTACAAGACGAACGGCGGCTACCAGGCACTGGAAAAAGCCCTGGCGCTCACGCCTGCCGCCATCACCGACGAGGTGAAGAAGTCTGGGCTGCGCGGCCGCGGAGGCGCCGGTTTCCCCACCGGGTTGAAGTGGAGCTTCGTTCCCTCGCTCGAGAAGAACACCAAGCCGCGCTACCTCGCCATCAACGCCGACGAGTCTGAGCCCGGCACCGCGAAAGACCGGTTCATTCTCGAGAATGACCCGCACCTGCTGCTCGAAGGCATCGCCATCGCCTGCTACGCGCTGGGCGCGCACACCTGCTACATCTACTCGCGCGGCGAGTTCAAACACCCGTCGGCCGTGCTCGACGCGGCCATCGCCGAAGCGTACGCAGCCGGCATCTTCGGCAAGAAGCTCGCGGGCAAAGACTTCGAGCTCAACGTGTACCAAGTGCGCGGCGCTGGCGCGTACATCTGCGGCGAAGAGACGGCGCTGCTCGAGTCGCTCGAGGGCAAGAAGGGCTGGCCCCGGCTGAAGCCTCCGTTCCCGGCGGTCGTCGGCCTCTTCGGCTGCCCGACGGTGGTGAACAACGTCGAGACCATCGCCTCCCTGCCCCGCATCTTCGAGAAGGGCGCCGACTGGTTCATGAAGCTCGGCACCGGCAAGTCGGGCGGCACGCGGCTGGTGACGCTGTCGGGCTCCGTCATTCGCCCCGGCACCTACGAAGTCGGCATGGACACCTCGCTGCGCGAGTTGATCTACGACAAAGACTACGGCCAGGGTTTGCCCGAAGGCCGCAGCGTGAAGGCGGTCATTCCCGGAGGCAGCTCGGCCCCGGTGCTCACCGCCGATGAAATTGACGTGAAGCTCGAGTTCGACGCCTTCAAGCCGCTGCAGTCGATGGCCGGCTCCGGCGGCATCATCGTGATGGACGACACGACGTGTGTGGTGCGCTCGCTCTGGCGGGTGGCGCGGTTCTACGCCGAAGAATCGTGCGGCCAGTGCACGCCGTGCCGTGAGGGACAGCCGTGGATGGCGCGTATCCTCCGCAAAATCGAAGAGGGCCGGGGCGAGCTGAGCGACCTCGACACCATCATGAACGTGGCGGGCGCCATCGCCCCCTGGCCGCCCATCGGCCTCGGCACAACCATCTGCGCGTTGGGCGACGCCGGAGCGCTGCCGGTGCAGAGCTTCGTCACCAAGTTCCGCAAAGAGTTCGAAGCCCACATCACCCAGAAGCGCTGCCCGAGCGGTGACAAGCCGTGGGGCGCGTTCGGAGAGTTCCAGTGATCGAACAAACGCTCTTCTGGGTCTTCGCCGCGGGCATCATCGGCACCGCCGGTGGGGTCATCGCGATGCGCAACCCGGTGGCCTCGGCCATGTCGCTCGTCGCGTGCTTCTTCTTCCTCGCGGGCACGTACGTGCTGCTGTGGGCGCACACCATCGCGGCGCTCCAGGTGCTGGTCTACGCCGGCGCCATCATGGTGCTCTTCCTCTTCGTCATCATGCTGCTCTCGCTCAGCGACACCGGGCCCATCACCCGGTTCAGCCCGACGCGCGTGGCGGGTGTCGCCGGTGTGTTGGCGCTCTTCGTGGCGCTCGCGCTGTCCTTCCGCAAGCTCCCGGCCGAAGCGGTGACGTGGACGAGCGACGCGAGCGCGGTGTCGACGTTCGGCACCATCAAACACCTGGGCGCGGTGCTGTACACGCAGTGGCTGTTCCCCTTCGAGGCCGTGTCGCTGCTGTTGCTGGTGGCGATTCTCGGCGCGGTGGTGGTGGCCAAGTCACGCATCTGACGTTTCGCAGCGAAAAGCGAGCGAGGGGAAAAGCACCATGGCGGTACCCACGGCGAACTTCTTGATTCTGGCGGCGGCGCTCTTCTGCGTCGGCATGGTGGGCGTGCTCATTCGGCGCAACGCGCTCATCGTCTTCATGTGCATCGAGCTCATGCTGAACGCGGCCAACCTCACCTTTCTCGCCTTCGCCCGCGAGCGCGGCGACACGCTCGGGCACCTGAGCGCGTTTTTCATCATCGCCGTCGCCGCCGCCGAAGCCGCGGTCGGCCTCGCCATCGTCATCTCGGTCTTCCGCAGCCGCGGCACCGTCAACATCGAAGAAATTCAGGCCATGAAGCACTGACGGGGAAAGCCTCCACGCCATGGAAACGATTCAGAACTTTCTTCAGACCAGCCCCGTCGATGCGACGCGTGCGGGCCACGCGCTGTGGTTGATCATCGCGCTCCCGTTGCTGGGCGCCTTCATCAGCGGCGTGTTCGGCAAGGTCCTCGGCCGCGCCAACACCCACCTCGTGGCGGTGTCGGCGGTCTTCGGCAGCTTCCTCATCTCGGTGCTCTGCTTCTGGGCCACCGTCGACGCGAACGCGACGGCGGGCACCTACGCCATCGGCGCTGACTTCGGCACCTGGTTCAGCGCGGGCCACTTCAAGGTGAACTTCGGCCTCGCCGCCGACCACCTGAGCGGCTCGATGCTGCTGGTCATCACCGGCGTCGGCACGCTGATTCACCTCTACGCCACCGACTACATGAGCCACGACGCGGGCTACTGGCGCTTCTTCGCGTACCTGAACCTCTTCGTGGCGGCGATGTTGACGCTGGTGCTGGCCGACTCGCTCCCCCTGCTCTTCATCGGGTGGGAAGGCGTGGGCATGTGCAGCTACCTGCTCATCGGCTTCTGGTACGACGACCCGGCCAAGGCCTTCGCGGGGCGCAAGGCCTTCATCACCAACCGCATCGGCGACTTCGGCTTCTTGGTCGCGAGCTTCCTGCTGGTGCTGGTCATCGACGCGCTGTCGACGCAGGTGTCGGCCGAGAAGTTCGCGCGCGCAACCGCCGACGGCCCGACGGTGGCCGCCAACTTCACCGCCAAGGTGCAGTCGAGGGGCACGCTCTCGTTCTCCGTCGTCGAAGAGGTGGCGAAGACGCTGCCCAACCTGCTCGACGACACCATCGCGCAGGGGCCGCTCGCCGGGCGCACCTTCGGCTGGGTGCTGACGGCGATTCTGCTGCTGTTCCTGCTCGGCGCCGCGGGCAAGTCGGCGCAGATTCCCCTCTACGTCTGGCTGCCTGACGCCATGGCGGGCCCGACGCCGGTCTCCGCGCTCATCCACGCGGCCACCATGGTGACCTCGGGCATCTACCTGTTCTGCCGCCTCTCGGGCCTGGTGGTGCTGTCGCCTGCGGCCATGGCGACCATCGCGCTCATCGGAGGCACCACCGCCTTCGTCGCCGCGCTCATCGCCGTGACGCAGACGGGGCTGAAGAAGGTGCTGGCGTACTCCACCGTGTCGCAGCTGGGCCTGATGTTCCTCGGCATCGGGGCCGGCGCGTTCTGGGCCGCGTTCCTGCACGTCGTGACGCACGCGTTCTTCAAGGCCTGCCTCTTCCTCGGAGCGGGCAGCGTGATGCACGGCAACGCCGAAGAAGAAGACATCACCAAGCTGGGCGGGCTGCGCAAGGAGATGCCGGTGACCTGGGTCACCTTCCTCGTCTCGACGCTGGCCATCACTGGCATCGTGCCGCTGTCAGGCTTCTTCTCGAAAGACGCGATTCTCCACGCGGCACACACCAACTCGATTCCCGCCATCGGCTGGGCGCTGCACGTGGCGTATTTCCTCGGCGTGGCGACGGCGGCCTGCACCGCGTTCTACATGACGCGCATGTACCTGCTGGCCTTCGAGGGCGAGCGCTCGAAGCAGGCGAAGGTGCCGCACGCGCACGAGTCGAGCTGGCTGATGACGGGCCCGCTGGTGGTGCTGGCGTTCCTCTCGGTGGTGGCGCTGGTGCACGGCCTGCCGATCATGACGCTGCAGCGCGGCGGCGAGGCGGTGACCCAGACGCTGATGGAGAACTTCCTCGACCCGGTGTTCCGCACCGCAAACGACAACATTCACCTCAAGGGCTTCTTGAAGCTGCCCGAGGAGCACCACTCCATGGTGGGCCCCTGGGTGCAGGCGTGGATCATCGCGCTCATCGGCGGCGGGTTGGCGTTCTACCTGTACCGAATCTTCTTCCCCGCGCGGAACAACCAGCCCATCGAAGGTTTGGAGCCGCTGCGCCGTTTCTCGTTCAACAAGTTCTACGTCGACGAGGTCTACACCGCGACGCTCATTCGCCCGGTGATGACGGCGGCGAAGGTGCTGTGGCGCTTCGTCGACTCGATTCTCATCGACACGGTGGCGGTGCGCGGCTCGGCGTGGCTGACGGCGCGAACCGGCGCGGTGCTGCGCTACGTGCAGACCGGTGATGCCCAAGGCTACGCGGCGGTGATGGTGCTGGCGCTGGCGAGCGCGCTGGTGTGGGCCCTCTTCAAGGTGATGCCGTGAATCAAAAGGTGATGCCATGATCGACTCTGGCTCGAGGTTGCTGAACCTGGTCATCTTCGGCCCGCTGCTGGTGGCGGCGGTGGTGGCCTTTATGCCCAAGGGTGAAAAGGGGCAGATCCGCGGCCTGACGCTGGTGGGCATGGTGCTCAACCTGGCGACGTGTGTGTGGGCGTGGCTGCGCTTCGTGCCCAACCACCCCATGGAGTTTCAGTCGGAGTACCGGCTGCAGTGGGTGGCCGACATCGGCTTGAGCTACCACGTGGGCGTCGACGGCCTGGCGATGACGCTGGTGATGTTGACCGGCATCTTGGGGCCGCTGGTGGTGCTGGCCTCGTGGACCTACGTCGACGAGCGGGTGAAAGAATTCCACCTCGCGCTGCTGGTGCTGCAGACGGCGATGCTCGGAGCGCTCTGCGCGCTCGACGTGCTGCTCTTCTACATCTTCTTCGAAGCGATGCTGGTGCCGATGTACCTGCTCATCGGCGTGTGGGGCGCTGAAGACCGGCAGATGGCCGCGATGAAGTTCTTCCTCTACACGCTGGTCGGCTCGCTGCTGATGCTGGTGGCGCTGCTGGCGGTGTATTTCCTCGCCGCTCCGGCCGGCTCGCGCAGCTTCGACTACGCCACCATCTACAAC
>JAEUJT010000152.1 GCA_016793525.1 Archangium sp.
CGCGACCCGCACCTTGGTGTCGCGGAGCGACGTGCGGCCCACCACCTTTCCCATCAGCGGGGTTGAGCGCGTGGAGCTCTCCCTCGGGAAACCGAACGCCTCCCTCGACGGCGACCGCGATGGCTTCGTCGACCAGCTCAAGGGCGGGAGCGACTGCGACGACGCGCAGGCCTCCATCTTCCCCGGAGCGACGCAGCCGTGCGACGCCACCGTCGACCTCAACTGCGACGGGAAAGTCGGCTGCGCCGAAGCCGCGTGCGCCTCGACGCCGACCTGCCAGCGCCCCGTGACGCGGGTGGTGTTCGTTGCCTCTCCGCAAGCCGGCGTGGCGGCCTTCGAGTGCTCCTCGGCGCTGACGGTCGAGTCCGGTGATGCGACCGGGGCCACCGCGGTAGGTCGCGACACCGTGGTGGCCTTCGTGGGCTCGCTCCCGGGCACCGAGTTCTTCAGCGACGCGCAGTGCACGCAGAGCACGACGTCGGGCACCATCGCTGCGGGCGGCACGCGCACCACCGTGTACATGCGCGCCTCGTCGACGGGCACACAGATGGTGTCGGCGACCTCCACCGGCATCGGAGGCGCGAGCGCCACCTTTCCTGTCACGCCTCAACCCGTGCGCGCGTTTTCACTCGAGACGACATCATCGCAGCGCACCGCGGGCGAGTGCTTCTCGGTCACGCTGAAGACGGTCGACGCCGCGGGGAGACCGACGCGCCCGGCCCAAGCGCTCACGGCGACGCTGGCGGCCAACCCGACGACCGGCACGGCCTTCTACGAAGACGGCAACACCACGTGCACCGGCTCGGCCATCACCGCTGTCACGTTGCTGCAGTCAGACACCATGCTCTTGCGGGTGCGCACCACGCGGGCGACGTCGGCGGGAATGCCGCTGACCTTGAGCGCCTCCGCGGCGTCGGTGACCGAGGGCACGCTGCAGCTCACCGTCGCGCCGTCGACGCCGCACCAGGTGTACTTCGCGTCGCCGGCTCCGGGGTTGGTGGTGAACACCTGCTCGGGCCCGACCTCGCTGATGACCGTCGGCGTTGAAGACGTGTACGGCAACCCCACCACCGTCGCGACGGCCACCGCGGTGACGCTGACGGCGACGCGCGTCGGGGCCGGCATCAACAGCCTCACGTTCTACACCGACACGGCGTGCACCACCGGCCTCTCGGGCATGCCGGTCACCATTCCCGCGGGACAGGGGCTGGCGTCGTCGGTCGCACATCGAGCGACCGACTCCGGCACGTACACGGTCACCGCGTCGGCGCCGGGCCTCCTGACCGGGAGCCAACAAGCGGTCATCGCCAACGGGCCTCCGTCGCGCATCGTGCTGCTGACGGCCCCTCCCGTGACGTTGCGCGCGGGAGAGTGCTCGACCTCGCCAGTGCGCGTGGAGACGCGTGACTCGAGTGACTCTCGTTCCGCCGTGTCGGGGGTGCCGCTGGTGGTCGAGGTCTCCGCGCCGGGCCTGTCGTTCTTCGGCGACGCCTCGTGCAGCACGCCGTTGCCGCAGTCGCCCAACACGAGCCTCACCATTCCCGTCGGCTTCGCGGAGGGCAGCTTCTATCTGCGCGGCACTCAGACCACGTCGACGGTGGTGACGGTCGTGGCGGCGGCGTACCCGGCGGGAAACAACAGTCGCACATTGCCGGTGACGGTGACGTCGGGCACGCCCTTCGCGCTGAAGTGGGTCGGCACCTCGAGCCAGACTCTCACCGCCACCAGCTGCAGCGCGGCCTACACACTCGAGGTGCAAGACTCGCAGGGCAACCCGACGCGCTTCACCTCGGCCACCGCGCTGAGCTTCGGGCCGTCGGTGGTCTCCATCTCCACCAGCCCAGCGTGTGCGGCCGGAGCGGCGACGTTCCCGTCGACGTCGTCACAGCTCACCCTTTACGCGCAGTCGTCGACCGCGGGTACCCACGCGCTGACGGCCTCCACGACCGCGGCGCCGTTCATCACCTCGTCCGCTCCTGGAGCGCAACTCATCGTCACGCCGGGCACCGCGACCCAGCTGGCCACACTTGCGCCGGCCATGCCCTCGAGCGTCGTCGCGGGACAGTGCGTCGCCGTCACGGTGGAGCGGAGAGACGCCCAAAACAACGCCGTGCCCGTCTCCGGCGCGACGTCATTCACGTTGAACGCCACGCCCTCCACGGGGCTGACGAGCTACGCCAGCCAGAGCGACTGCCAGGGCACCACGAATCCACTGACGAGCAACGCCCAGAGCATCACCGCGGGCGCGGGAGCGACGTTCTGGGTTCGGGCCACGCGCACGCCGAACACGTCGTTGAGTGTCACCGCGGGGAGCCTCACCTCCACCGCCTTCACGTTGACCGTCACCCCGGCCGCCGCGGGACAGCTGGTGTGGACGGTGCCGGCCTCATTGCCTGCGGGCATCAACGCTGGGGCGTGCATTTCGGCCACGCTGCAGCGCCGAGACGCGTTCGGAAACCCGGCGACCGATTCGTCGGCGCTGGCCGTGTCGTTGAGCAACGCGGCGCCGTCGTCGATGGGCGCGGTCGGCACCACCGGCAGCTCCGCGGGAACGGCGGCCTTCGCGGCGAGTTCCTGTGGAGCGGCCACGCCGACGTTGAGCCTCTCCATTCCCTCGGGACAGAGCTCGGTGAATTTCCTCGTCACCTCTGGCACCGCCGGCTCGATGACGGTGACCCCGGGGAGCGAGCTGGCCGCAAACGCGTCGGCCACGTTCAACGTCGTCGCGGGCGCGGCGACCCAGCTCGTCTTCACCGCCACTCCTGGCGCATCGATGGTGGCCGGTGCCTGCGCCGCGCTCACTGCGGAGCGGAGGGACGCGAGCAACAACCCGGTCTCTTTCACGGGGAGTTTCACGCTGAGCGCTCCAGCGGGCGTGACGGCCTACGCCAACGCGTCGGACTGCAGCACCACCACCTCGCCCACGACGACCCTCTCGTTCACCGGCTCGAGCGCGACGTTCTACGTGCGGCCCACGGTGGCCACGAGCACGGCGCTGACGGTGAGCGACTCCACGTCGCTTTCAGCGATGACCACCGTGTCAGTGACGCCCGACGTGGCCTCGGTGCTGCTGTGGAGCTCTGGCGCACCGAGTGGCTTCGCCGTCGACGCCTGCCAGGTGCTGACGCTGGAGCGACGCGACCGCTTCGGGAACTTCTCCACCAGCAACGGCGCGACCCTGTCGGTCGACGTGGGAGCGAGCGGCGCGGCGAGCGCGACGGTGGGCCTCTCCACGGCGAGCAACTGCAGCTCGGCGTCGGGCATGGCCACGGTGTCTTTCTCCAGCGCGGAGACGAGCAAGGCCTTCTCGGTGCGCACCACCACGTCGGGCAGCTTGTCGCTCACGCCTACCAGTACGCCTGCGCTCAGCGGGAGCGGAACGGCGAATGGCGTGGCCCGCACCTTCACCATCACCCCCGGCGCCTTCGCCGCGCTGACCTTCCTCGCCTCACCCGCGTCGACCGTCGCCGGCACCTGCGTGCCCAACACCGCCCAGCTGCGCGACGCCTTCGGGAACGTCACCACGGCGGCGAGCGATGTCATCGTGAACCTCTCCGCCACCACCGGCGCGGCCGGCTTCGCGACGAGCTGCACCGGCGGCTCTCCGGCTGGCTCCGTCACCGTGACGACGGGCAACTCGTCCATCGGGTTTGGCTTCACGCCCACCACCGCGCCGACCACCGTCATTCACGCGCAGGCGAGCGCGGTAAACGCGAACCAGAGCTGGCCCATCGTGCCCGCGGCGTTGGCCAAGCTGGCGTTGACCGGCGACGCGGGCGTGCTCACCGCCGGCGCCTGCAGCAGCACCCTCACCGTGCAGGCCCAAGACACCTTCGACAACGCGGTGACGCTCGACGCGGGCATGCCGTTGACGCTGACACCCGCGGCGGAGCCCGGCCTCACCTTTCACAGTGCGGCGGCGTGCACCGGGGGCGCGGCGGTCTCCATCGCCAACGGCAACACGCAGACCTCGTTCTCCTTCCGCCCGACCGCGGCGCCGTCGAGCTTCAATGTCACCTCGTCGAACGGCTCGGTGCTCACCTCGAACGCGCTGGCCTTCACCATCAACGTGGGAGCGCCCTCGAAGCTGGGGTGGAAAGCCGCGGTCACTCCGCCCGCGAGCATGGCCCGCTTCGCCTGCGCGGGGCCCTTCACCGTGCAGACCCAAGACGCGCAGAGCAACCCGTCGCCCGTCTCGGCCACGGCCACGCTCAACCTCTCGGCCACGCCGTCGACCGCGGTGCAGTTCTTCACCGGCGCCACGTGTTCGGGCTCGCCAGTGAGCGCGGTGACGATTTCGGGCGGCTCCTCTGAGGCGACGTTCTACGCGGTGGCCTTCGGGCCGGGCGCCTCCACCACCCTCACCGTGGCCGACGCGGCGACGGTGTTGACCTCGGTGACCACCACGCCCACCCTCACCGGCAGCGGCACGCCCGCGCTCGCCGTGACCTCGGGCGCCTCGGTGGTCGAAGCTGGAGGCTGCCAGGCCATCACCGTCACCCGCCGTGACGGGAGCGCCGCCGCGGTGACGCTCGGCTCGACGGTGGTGTCGCTGTCGTCGAACGACTCGGCGTTGACGGTGCACACCGACGCCGCGTGCACGGCGACCGGCACGTTGACCATCGCCTCGGGCAGCTCGACGGCCACCGGCTACGTCGCGGGCCACTCGGCGAACTCCGCGTCGGTCACCATCAGCGCGTCAGACGGCGCCAGCATCTACGCCACCGGCACGCTGAACCTCACCGCGCTCCCGCTCGTACGCCGCGGCACCTTCACCTTCAGCGACACCGGGAGCACCACCTTCGCCACGCTGAGCCCCGAAATTCCCGGCCACGACATCAGCCGCACCGCGCTCGTCTTTCAAGCCACGGTCAGCGACGACGAACCGTCTGACGCCAACGTGGAGTGCCACCTGAACACCGCCTCAGGCACCAGCGTGCGCGTCAACTGCACCCGCTCCGGCACCGACGGCACGGTGACCGTGAATTGGCAGACCGCGTCGTGGGGGCGCAGCGCGGCGAACGGCGGCGTCTCGGTGCAGCACCGCGGGGGCAGCGTCAACACCGGCACCACCATCATCGACACGCTCCCGGCCAGCGCGGCGCTCGGGCAGAGCTTCGTGCTCTTCAGCAGCGCCAGCAGCGGCATGAGCAACAGCGTCGACGACTTCGCGACCGCCACCCTCACCGGAGCCACCACGCTGACCATCACGACGAGCGCCGCATCGTTCGCCACCGGCGGCTACACCTGGAGCGCCGACGTCGTCACCTTCGCGGGCGCGTCGGTGCAGCGGCCGTCGACAGTGCTGGGCGGCAGCGGCACGACGTACACGCGGCAGCTGGCCACCGCGGTGACGTTGTCTCGCTCGGTGCCGCTCTACAGCGCGCGGCCGTCAACCACCGGAGACTCCGGCGACATCTGCAAGAAGCGGCTGCGCGGAGAGCTGGTGGCCAACATGGCCAACGTCGACTTCGTGGCCACCCGCGGCGTCACCGCGACCACCGGCGGCTGCACCGACAGCGACGTCGACAGCATCGCGTTCGAGGCCGTCGAGTTCCCGGTGGGCACGGTGGTGCAGAACGCCACCGACGCGAGCTTCAACGCCGCCTCGCGCACCACCACCATCTCCACGGTGGTGCAGCACCGCACGCTGCTGCTCATGGGCGGCCAAGGGCCTGGAGGCGCCGCGGCGGGTGAAGCCGACGCCACCAGCTCCGGGAACCTGGGGGTCTTCAACGCGCGGCTGGGCTTCAACTCCGACACGCAAATTTCAGTCACGCGTGCCGCCAACACCGGCAACGCGCGCTTCTCCCCCTACGTCATTCAATTCGCGCCCTGACCATGGCCACTCCGCTCGACGACACCGCGCTCCAGCAGTTTCTCAAGGCGCACCCCGGCTGGCGCCACGAGGCGAATGCCCTGGTGTGCACCTTCGAGTTCGGCGCGTTTCTCCAAGGGCTGCGCTTCGTGCAGAGCCTTGGGCAGCTCGCAGAAGCGGCCGACCACCACCCCGACATCGATGTTCGGTGGCGAAAGGTGACGCTGCGCTTCACCACGCACGACGCGGGGAACCGGGTCACCGACCTCGACACGCGCCTGGCGCACGAGGCCGAGCTCATCGCCCGCACCACGGCGTAGAGCCTCCTCGCACTGCAGACATGACGACGCCCGCGGTCTCGAGTGGAGAACACGCGGGCGGCGGTGAGACGGGGAGGCGCCGGAGCGCTGGTGACGCGACTTACTTCTTCGCGGCCGCTTCCTTCGGCTTCTTGCCGGCCTTCGCCGTGGAGCCCTCGAAGAGCGCCTTGAAGTCAGCCGCCGGCTGACCCTTCTTGGTCAGAATCGCGTTCACCGCGCGGTGAATCTTGGTGCGGACCTTCTTCGGCACGGCCTTGTCGCCGAGCGCCGCATCGAGCTGCGCCGCCGACACGCCACGGCCGAGGCCCTTGGGCTTGGTGAGGTTGAGCTCATCGTACTTCTTGGTCGCCTGCTCCTTGTCCTTCCGCTTGGCGACGCGCTTGACGAGAATCGCGCGCTCGGCGAGCACGAGGCCCTCGATGCGCTGGCTGGTGGAGACGATGTGCTTCGGGGTGATGGACTTGCCGTCCAGGAAGATCTTGAGAGTGCCCATGGTGGGGGCCGTCTCTCTCTCAAAAATGGCCCAAAAGCAACCCTCGACTTGATCCTACGGGCCCGCTCGTGTACACGGCCGGCCCTTCCTTTTTTCTTCCCGAAGCGAGCTCGACAACCATGGCGAAGACGTCCTCCATCAACAAGAACAACCGCCGCAAGGCGATCGTGGCGAAGTACCGCACGCGCCGCGACGCCATCAAGGCGACCATCAAGAACCCGTCGACGCCGCCCGAAGAGCGCTCGGCCGCGCTGCTCAAGTTGCAGAAGCTGCCGCGCGATGCGAACCCCATTCGCGTCACGCTCCGCTGCGAAGTCACGGGCCGCCCCCGCGGGAACCTCCGCAAGTTCGGTCTGTCGCGCATGCAGTTCCGCGACAAGGCGCTGGCCGGTCAGCTCACCGGCGTCGTCAAGGCCAGCTGGTAACCCTTTTTCAGGAGAACGAACCATGAGCCGCGTCTGTCAAGTCACGGGCAAGCGCCCGATGGTGGGCAACAGCGTTAGCCACGCCAACAACAAGACCAAAACCCGTTCGCTGCCGAACCTGCAGAAGCACCGCTTCTGGGTCGCGAGCAAGAAGAAGTGGGTCACCCTGCGCCTGTCCGCGCACGGCCTGCGCATCATCAACAAGCGCGGCGTCGAGCGGGTCATCGCCGAGCTCGAAGCGTCGGGCGAGATCTAAGCCGACTCCGGCTGGTCTGCTGTGCACGAGGGCCGCTCCCACATCGGGCGCGGCCCTTTCGCATTTCTCCAGCCTGGCTCCCCATGCGCCGCCCGTCGTTGCTCATCTGCCGCAGCTGCAAACCGCGCAAGGGCCACCCCGACTCAGATGCGCTGCGGGGCGAAGTGTTGTTTCAAGCGGTGAAGGCGCTGCGCAAGGCCCGCGGGTTGAAACCGGTCTTCGCGCTCGAGGGCGTGCGCTGCCTGGGCCGCTGCGATGCGCCCTGCAACCTGCAACTCGAGGGCAAGCGCCGCTCCACCGCCAGCCGCACCGAGGTCAACGCGCTGGCCGAAGCCGAGCTCGTGGTGGAGGCCGCCTGCGCCTACGCCCGGCTCCGCGACGGAGAAGAGCTGACCGAGCGCCGGCTCCCGGGCCTTTCGGGCGACTGAAGCCTTCTCTCGCCTGAGCCCGCGGCGTGGGCTACGGCGTGGCCGTGTTCGGCGCGCGGAGCTCTGTGCGCACGTCCCACAGCTCGGGGAAGAAGGTCAGCTCGAGCGCGCGCTGCAAAAACGTGACGCCGCTGCTGCCACCGGTGCCCACCTTCAACCCGATGATGCGGTGCACTGTCTTCATGTGGCGAAAGCGCCAGAGCTGAAACCGCTCTTCGACGTCGACCAGCTTCTCGGCCATTTCGTACGCGTCCCAGTGGGCGTCGGCGTTTTCGTAGATTTGCTTGAACACGGCCACCACGCCCAGGTGCTTCTGGTACGGCTTGGTGAAGTCGCGCTCCAGCGCCGCGGCGGGTACGGGCAGGCCTTTGCGGTGCAGGTGCTTCAAGAACTCGTCGTACAAGCTCGGCTGCTCGAGCCGCTGCTGCAGCATGCTGTGGGCGTCGGGCACGCCGCGGTGGGGCAGCAGCGCATGTGCGTCTTTGTTGCCCAACATGAACTCGATGGCGCGGTACTGGTGCGACTGAAAGCCGCTCGAGCGCCCCAAGGTGTCGCGGAAGACGAGGTACTCGTTGGGCGTCATCGTCTCCAGCACCGCCCACTGCTCGAAGAGCATTCGCTGAATGTGGCCGATGCGCGCGAAAATCTTGAACGACGGCTCGAGCTCGTCGCGCTTCACGAACAGCAGCGCCGCATCGAGCTCGTGCAGCAGCAGCTTCATCCACAGCTCGGTGGTCTGGTGCTGAATGATGAACAACATTTCGTCGTGGGATGTCGAGCGCTGGCGCTGCGCGTTGAGCAACACGTCGAGCTGCAGGTAGCCGGCGTAGGTCTCTCCGGCGGCGAGGTCGACGTGAATGCCCCGCTCCATCTCGCGCGAGTTGGTCGTCACGCGACGGCACCTACTCTCTTTCCCCTCGAAAACGAAACACCCCGGCGCTCCGCGAACGGAGGACCGGGGTGTCGCGAAACCTCACGTGAGGTGGGTTACTTCTTCTTCGCCTCAGCCAGCGCCTTGGCGCCCGCGCGGCCACGGGGCAGCACGATGTTCTCGACCGACTGCGGCGCGGCGTCTTCTTTCCAGTCGCTCGGGAGGCGGCCGGTGCGCTGCAGCATGCGGTACTTCTGGTAGTGGGCGGCGCAGAAGCCCTTGCTGCGCGCGGGGCGCTTGCACCCCATGACCGAGCAGCCGCGCGAGTCACCGCTCGCGACCTTGTTGCGCGACCCCGGCGGACGACCACGGCGGCGGGGCCCGGCGGCGACGACGAGCGCCACCTTCTTCGGAGGCCGGCCTGGACCGCGACGAATCGGCTGACCCAGCGCCGACGCCAAGCGCTCGATGACCGCACCCTGCGCCTGCAGGTCCTGAATGGCCGACGTCAACGGCCCGACCAGCGAGCGGACTTCAGCTGCAATCATTTCGCGCAATGCTTTGTCTACCGACATTTCGTATCGACTCCGATGGGGAAGTGCAGCGTTTGGTGTTTATTTAAAACCGACCCGGCGTGTTCATAGAAACAATGCGCCGACAATTCAAACCTTTTCCTTCCGCTGTCACTCACATTGGCCCGGCGCTATATGTGGAACGTGGCCAGCACGTGGGACACCTCGCGCTACGTCGGCATCTTCGTCAGCGAGGCGACCGAGCACCTCGAGGCGCTGTCGAAAGAGCTCGTCGAGCTCGAGCGCGGCGCCACACCGGCCCTGCTCGACTCGATGTTCCGCCACGCCCATTCGCTCAAAGGCATGTCGTCGTCGATGGGGCTCGATGCGACGGCCACCCTCGCCCACCAGCTCGAAGACGTGTTCGCCGCGGTGCGGAGCGACCTTGGCCGAGTCGACAAGACGCTGGGTGACCTGGTGCTGCAAGCGGTCGACGTGCTCACGGCGCACGTTGCGGCGGTCTCCGCGCAGCGCCCAGTGACGTCGACCGACGCGGTGCTCGAGCCGCTGAGCGCCTGGCTCATCGCGCCGGCGAAGTCCCCCCCGCCGACGACGACGGTGCCTGCACCGGTTCCGACGGCCCCCGACCGCCCGTCTCCGATCGCCGCGCCGGCGGCACCGGTGGAGCCGCCGTCAGACGAGCCACCGGTGCACCCGCGATTTCAAATCGTGCTGCGGGTTTCGCCTGGCTCGAACCAACCGGGTGTGCGCGCGTTTCTCGCGTACAAACGTTTGTCACTCATTGGCAATGTCTTCGATTTGAAGCCGCCGCTCGAAGACGTGAAGTTGGGTCGAATTCCACAGGGCGTGGTGCGGCTCGAGTTGGAGACGAACGAAGCCGAAGCGGCGGTGACGCGCACGCTGAAGGCGGTGGTCGACGTCGAGCTCGAGTCCATCACGACAGTGACCCGCGCAAGCACCGCCGCGCCGGCCCCCTCGAGCGCCACGCAGCCACCCGCCGAAGCCGAGGCGGCGCGCCTGGTCGGTCAAAACGACGCCACCCGCACCGTGCGCGTACGCACCGAGATGTTGGACCAGTTCCTCGACGCTGCAGGCGAGCTGATGTTGGCCACCGCCCGGGTGCGCGAGGTGGGCAAGTCGCTGCCTGACGCGACCAAACCTGCGCTCGACGAGGCGGTCGACCGGCTGCACGCGCTGGTGAGAGACCTGCATGACAAGGTGATGCAGGCCCGAATGACGCCCATGTCGGTGGTGACCGACCGGCTCCCCCGCGCGGCCCGCGACATCGCCCGGCGGCGCGCGCGCGACGTTGAGTTGGTCATCACCGGTACCGACATCGAGCTCGACCGCGCCATCGTCGACGAGCTCGGAGACCCGGTGCTGCACCTGCTGCGCAACGCCATCGACCACGGAATCGAGCCCACCGAAGAGCGGCGCATGCGCGGCAAATCGCCCCGCGGCACGGTCACCTTCGCGGTGCGGCGCGTGCGCGACCGGGTCTCGCTCGAGGTGTCTGACGACGGCCGCGGCATGGACCCCGAGCGCCTCAAGGCCACCGCCGTCGAGCGCGGGCTGATGACGCCGGAGCAGGCCAAGGCGCTCACCGACAAAGAGGCGCTGCTCCTCTGCTGCATGCCGGGGCTCTCCACGGCGAGCGACGTCACCGACGTCTCCGGGCGCGGTGTGGGAATGGACGTGGTGAAGCGGGTGGTCGAGGCGCTGGGCGGCGACGTCGACATCGAGTCGAAGCGCGGCGTCGGCACCACCTTTCGCCTCACGCTCCCGCTGACGGTGGCGATGCTCAACGTGCTGCTGGTGGGCGTACGCGACGACATCTTCGCGCTGCCCATCGGCAAGGTGTCGGGCGTGGTGGAGACGTCGCGCGGTGCGCTCGAGCACAGCCAAGACGCGCCGGTGCTGCACTTCGGCCAGGGCGTGGTGCCGGTGCACGAGCTGGGTGACGTGTTGGGCCTGGCCTCCCTCGGCCCTCCCGACCCAGCACACGTGGCGCCCTTCGTGGTGGTCGACGCCGATGACGGGCGCGTGGCCCTGGCGGTCGACGCGCTGCTCGGCCAGCAGGAGCTCGTGCTCAAAGCGCTGGCGAAGCCGCTCGACCTGGTGCCTGGTTTGGCGGGCGTCTCCATTCTCGGCACCGGGCGCCCGGTCTTCGTGCTCGACGTGGCGCGGCTGGTGTCTCCGCCGTGACCGCGCCCACCGCCTGGCAGCTCGATGCCTTGCGCGAGGTGGCCCACCTGGCGAGCGCCCAGGCCGCGTCGCTGGTGGCCAAGCTGGTCGGCGACGCCGGGGTGTGGGTCGATACGCCCGAGACGACGGAGACGAAGGAGCCCGAGCTGGCCTGGCTCGTCGGTGGGCGCGACGTGCCGGTGGTGGCGACCTCCTTCGCGCTCGAGGGTGATGTCTCAGGCCACCTGTGGTGGGTGCTGCGGCGCGACGATGCGATGAGGCTGGGCCAGCGGCTGTTGTTGCGCGGCACGGTGAGCGGACCCATGGGCGGCCAGTGGACGACGGCGTGTGCCGAAGCGGCGAACCTGGTGGCGTCGGCCTGCGCCTCGGCCATCGGCACCATGGTGCGGGCCAAGGTATTGCCGTCGACGCCGGAGATGCACCACTCCCACGCCGGAGGGCTCCACACGCACGACGGCAGCGGCGCGGCCACCACCGTCATCTCGGCGCGCTTCTTGGCGTCGAACGCGCCCTTCTTCAGCGGCTGGCTGGTGCTCTTCTTCGACGACGCCACCCGCCTCGACCTGCAGCGCCGGCTGGGGACGTAACGACGCTGCTGCGTTGAACGCGCGTGGCGGCGCACTCCAGCGACCGGTCGCCGGCCGGCGCGACGGCTCGAGGCCACGCAGAGACCGCTCACCACTTCGAACCCCGCGAGTCGCCCTCCCTCGACGAGACTGAGCACATGGTGACCGCAAAGCAGGGAGCGCTGGCCGGGCTCGCGAGCTCCGCCGCCCTCGCGACGCTCTTCATCGCCATTCGGCTCATTCAGCCGCCGTGGCCACCGGCCGACGTGTCCGATGGCATGGCGGCCTTCGGAGAAGTCTCCCGCTTTCTCTTCGAGGCGACGGTGGTGGGCCTTCCGCTGGTGGCGGCCGCGCTCTTCACCCTGCGTGCCTGGCCGCGGGCGTGGACGGTGGTGTGCACCGCCGCGGTCCTCGGAGCGCTCACCGGGCCCGCCGCAGTTCTCATCGTCATGCTGACGCCGCACGACTCCCCAACGGCAGGACTGGCGGCCTTTTTCTTCCTCCGCGCGCTGGCCGCGCCCCTCGGCATGCTCGTGCTGGCCGTGCTGACGGTGATGGCTCCGAGCGGAGGCCACCGAAAGGCGATGCTCGTGGCGACGGCGCTCGAGCTCGCGACCGCCGCGTGGCTGGTGCTCCACTTCGCGGTTGGCCTTGCGGGTTGACTACGGAGCGCGCCCGAGGTCGCGCAGTGCGCTCAGCCGAGCCAGTACCGCATCCGCTCCCGAGAACAGCCGCTCGCCGTCCCACAGCGCGGGTGCGTCGGTTCCTCCGCGGGCGGTCAGGTCGACCATCACCTCGGGGTACACGACGTTGCGAAAGCGAATCACGCTCTCGAGCTCCCACTCGACGACGGCGCGGCGCACGCGGGCGCTGCCAGGGTCTGCGATGGCGTGGAACAGCTCGACGCGCAGCGACGCTTCAGGGTGCGGCGTAGCCACTGGGTGCGGCGACGCCACGAGTCAGCGGGTGGCGGTGAGGTGCTGGCCCAGCAGCGACAGCTGGTTGCGCAGCGAGCCGTCGTAGGTCTTCGAGCCGACGCTGGCCACCACGCCACCGAGCACCGAGCGGTCGACCGTCTGCTCGAGCATCACCTGGCGCTGGGTCAACTTCTCGAGCGACTGCTTGATGGCGGCGACGTGTGCCTCACCGAGGGGCGTGGCGCTGGTGACCTTGCCGCGCACCCGACCGAGCCGCACGTCGACCAGGTCGCGGAACTGGCGTGCAACGTCGGGCAGAATGGAGAAGCGGTTGCGGTCGACCAACAGCTTCAGCGTGTTCACCAACGTCTCGTTGGGGTTGGTGGAGAAGCGAAGCACGGTGCCGACGACGGTCATGCGCTGATCGCGGGTGGCGACGGGGCTGGCCGCGATGGACCAGGCTTCGGGGTGCGCCTGGTAATACGCGACGAGCGCGTCGAGCTGCGAGAGCACTTCGTCGGCCTTGGGGCCGGCCGCTTCGAGGAGCGCGCGGGCGTATCGACGGGCGATGGAGACGTTCTGCATGGCCGCTGGAGGTAGCACGGGCTCCGAAAGCGTCAAAGCGGTTCGCGCTGCGTGGTAGTTTGCGCCGCTCATGGAGCCAGTCATCGGCATCGATTTGGGAACCACCTACAGCGCGGTGGCCACCGTGGAACAGGGCCGGCCCACACTCATCCCCAGCCGCTCCGGAGCGAAGCTGACGCCGTCGGTCGTGGGCTTCACCGCTCTCGGAGAACGGGTGGTGGGCGAGCGCGCGCAGCAGCTGGGCGACGAAGCGCCCGACCGAGTGGCCCCCGCCACCAAGCGCTACATCGGCAAGCGGTGGAGCGCCGAGCTCGCCGCCGCCGCCAAGCCGGTCGTCCCCTACCCGCTCATCCAAGGTCCCCAGGGCGAAGTGCGCATCAAGGTG
Source organism: Archangium sp. (assembly GCA_016793525.1). Next base: position 13,803 of record JAEUJT010000152.1, read on the forward strand.
GCCGGCAAGGTGATGCCGCTGACGCAGGTCTCCGCGATGTTGCTGGGTGAGCTCAAGCTCGACGCCGAGGCGCACTTCGGCCGCGCGGTCAGCCGCTGCGTCATCACCGTGCCCGCCAACTTCAACGAAGGCCAGCGCGTCGCCACCCGCGAAGCCGCGCGCATCGCCGGGCTCGAGGTGCTGCGCATCGTCAACGAGCCCACCGCGGCGGCCATGGCCTACGGCCTGGTGAACAGCTTCACCGGGCGCGCGCTGGTGTTCGACCTGGGCGGCGGCACGTTCGACGTCTCCATCTTGGAGATGGACGACGGCGTGTACGAGGTGAAGGCCACCGGCGGCGACACCAACCTCGGCGGCGACGACTTCGACGCGCGCATCGTGCAGTGGCTGGTGGCGCAGGTGCCCGACCTCTACCGCGAGGTGGTGGGCAAAGACCGCGTCTCGCTCCAGCGACTGCGCTACGCCGCCGAGCGCGCCAAGCGCACGTTGTCGGACAAACCCGAGGCCTTCATCTCCGTGGCCGAGCTGGGCGACCATGGCGAAGGCGCGGAGCGGCACTTCTGTCAGCTCGACACCGCGCTCACCCGGGAGTTCTACGAGACGCTGTCGGAGCCGCTCTCCAACCGCTGCCTCGAGGTGTGCGAGCACGTGCTGCAAGACGCCAAGCTGCGCGCGAAAGACATCGAAGCGGTGATGCTCGTCGGCGGCATGACGCGCATGCCTTTGGTGCGAAAGCTGGTGCAGCAGTTTTTCGGGCGGCCTCCCGTCGGCGGCATCAACCCCGATGAAGCGGTGGCGCTCGGAGCGGCGGTGCACGCGGCCGAGCTCGCCTCGAAGCAAGGCCAGACGGTGCTCATCGACGTCGCCACGCACTCGCTCTCCGTCGGCGTTCTCGGAGGCACCGTACGTCGCCTCATCGGCAAAAACACGGCGGTGCCGGCGGTGGCGAAAGACACGTTCCTCCCCAACCGCTCCGGGCAGACGGCGGCGCGCATGCCGGTGTACCAGGGCGAGAGCGACTGGGCCGACGAGTGCACGCGCTTGGGAGAAGTCGTACTGAACGAGCTCACCGTGGAGCGCCGCGGCGACGTGCCCATCGAGGTGACCTTCGAGCTGTCGAACGAAGGCACGTTGTCGGTGCGCGCGGTCGACACCACCACGGGCATGGCCGAGGCCATTCGCATCGACGCCCGCACCACGCTGACAGCGGCCGAAGTCGACAGCCTCCAAGCCGAACAAGCGGCGTACGCGGCGACCCAGGGCGAGAAGGACAAGGCCGTCGCCATCTCCTCATTCCCGCGCATTTTGGACAAAGCCGAGCGGCTGGTGCGGTTGCTCGAGAAGAGCGCGGAGGAGAACCCCAGCCCCGAAGCCGACGACGCGGTGGGCCAGGTGAAGGCGCTGTTGGCGCAAGGCCGAGTGGCGGTGAAGCTCGGAGACACCGCGCAAATGGCCGAGGTGACGCGGTTGCTCGAGAGCGTCATCGCCATCGTCTGAGCGCTGCGCTGCACTCAGAATTCTGACTGGGCCTGCACGTGGTGTCGTGAACGGTCGGCGTGGCACCGGGGCGCCTCCCTGAAGCGCCGCGCGGCATGTCGGTTGCTGTCGGAGGCCTCCATGAAGCTCCTCCAGCTGGCGCTCACCTGTGCGGTGCTCACCTCGAGTGCGTGCGGTGCGGCGCGAGGAGGAGGCGACGACGGAGGCGCGCTCGATGGCGGCGCGCACCTCGAAGACGGTGGTGTCGACCTCGATGCGGGGCCGTGGGTCGATGTGCAGCTCAACGACGTCTCGGTTCTCTTCCCACTGCCGGAGAGCGGGGCGGCGCTCTCGGCGGAGCTGCTGCCGGTGAGCGCGAGCGGCCCGCGCGGCGTGCTCCTGCCCTCGGCGATGTACGACGTGGTGGGGCCCATCTCCGGTACGAGCGGCGCGCCTCCTCCCGGCGCCGTCGGCACCGCGCGCTACGAAGACCTGCGGGTGGTGGCGCTGCGCATCGACCCCTGCTTCGCGGCGTTGGCGCCGCCCGCTCACGGAGGTGGCTGCCAGAATCAGCTGCGGTTGGTGGTGCAAGAGGTCGTCGAGCGCGGCGGTGACGTCCGCGCCGCAGATTCGGCGCTGCACCTCTTCTATTCGCTGACGCGCGACGAGCTCCTCTTCGTGGCGCAGCGGCTCGCGGCGGTGTCTGCGGGAGCTCCGCTCAGCCGCCTCCAGCCGCACCCGCGCATGTCGGCTGAAGGGCTTTCCGGGCCGGCGGCGACGGAGGTGCGAGCGTTGATTGTCCGCTTCGCCGGCGCAACCACGCTGACCCGGGTGACGACGATGCAGACTGTGCAGGCCACGTTCGTCTGGGCCTTCGCAAGCTTCGACGTGCTCGACGCGGCGGGGCCGACACTGGTGCCGATGCAGCTGCCCACGCTCCCGGCGAACACCACCACCCAGAGCATCCTCAGCGGCGCTTCCCTCGGCTTCAACGTCTTCACCTCGCCCAGCACCACCCACACCGACGGCTTCGAGCTCCTGCAGGAGCCCAGCCGAGCGAGCCAAGCTACCCCCGCCGAGCAAGCGGCCGCACACGACCACCTGCTGCGCGTCGAGAACCCGGCGCTCCATTCCCCGGAGACCATCGACTGCGCAAGCTGCCACTTGGCGACGCCGTCGACGAAGCTGGTGGTGGAGCCGGTGCTCTCGCTCAGCGCAACCGCCAACCCGAACGCCTTCGCGCCCGACACCCGCTTCGTTCGCCCGAGTGACCTGGCGCCGACCTTCACCCCCACGGCGCTGCTGAACCTGCACGCCTTCAGCTACGTCGGCCGCGACGTGGGCATCAGCCAGCGCACGGTGAACGAGACGGCGGCGGTGGTGGCGTACTTGAACTCCCTGGTGCGCTGAAGGCCATCACCGGCGCGGCGTCGACGTCACCCAAGCGGGTGGCGCCGGAGCGGGAGGGGCCCGCCGGAGGTGGGAAGGCTCCCGCGCAGTGCGACAGGACCCGCCGCCGGGTCACCTCAGCCGCCGCGTCGTCGACCTCAGCGTCGCAACGCGCGCCGGAAGACGAGCAGGAGCGCGCCTCCCAGCACGGCCTCGCCTCCCACCGCTCCGCAGTGACACCCACCGGGAGCGCTCGGCCCGAGGGTCTCCGGAAGCACCTCGACCACGCCCGCGTCGACGCCTGCATCAGGCTCGACGCCCATCACCCGCTGCAGGGCGTGCGTGGGGTCGACGATGCCGTAGCCATAGAGCGCGTCGTGGCCCCGCGCGTCGGGCACCGCGAAGGGCGCGCGCCGAGCCGTCGCCTCGAGGAGCGACTTCACCTCGGCCGGAGACGCATCGGGCTTCGCCGACAGCACCAACCCCGCGATGCCGGCGACCAGCGGGCAGGCGCTCGAGGTGCCTCCGAAGAGCGACGTGTAGTCACCCGTCGAGTCACCGTCGGCGCCGACGATGTCCAGCGTGAAGGTGCCGGTGGGCGACGTCACCGAGAGCGCCTCACCGCGGTTGCTGAAGGGGGCCGCCTCGTCGAAGTTGTTGAGCGCGCCCACGGTGATGACGCCCGGCACCGCCGCCACCCGGTCGCTGGTGATGACGTTGTCGTCGTTGCCCGCCGCGAACACCACCACCGCTCCGCGCCCTCCGCGGCCGCTCGACAGCACGGTGGTGATGGCCTGCGCCACCATCGGAGGCACCGGCGTCGACGGCCCGTAGCTCCAGCTGTTGCTCACCACGTCGGCCTGCGTCGACACCACGAAGTCGAACGCCTCGAGGTCGGCGGTGATGGGAATCAAATCGCCCCGGTTCCCCAACATGCGAATGCAGCGCAATTTGCACTCCGGGCACGCGCCGGCCATGCCTTCGGCGTTGTTCGTCTCGGCCGCGACCAGGCCCGCACAGGCGGTGCCGTGGTTGCTCCCCTGGCGCCCGGCCGGAGGGGTCGGGTCGTCGTCGCGGTCGATGACATCGCGCCCAGGCAGCAGCTTGTTCTTCAAGTCGGGGTGTGTCGCGTCACAGCCGGAGTCGATGACCGCCACCACGATGTCGGCCGAACCCTGGGTCAGCCGCCAGGCGCCCTCGATGCGCAGCGTCTTCAGGTACCACTGCGCCTCGTAGCGCGCGTCGTTGGGAGGCACCGGCCACCCCGCTGGAAACCGCGCCAGCCACACGTTCGCCGACGCCTCCACGCCCGCCGCCGCCAACCGCTGCGCCACCGCCACGCCGTCTTCACCCGGCCGCCCGCGCACGACCCACGCATCGAGCGACGCGGAGGCCCGGCGCACCACCTCAACTCCCGGCACCTGCGGACGCCCGAGCGCGATGGCCTCGTCTCCAACCTCTGCCTCAAAGTGCTGGCCGTTGCGCGTCACCGTCACCGCGGTGCGGCCCGACGCCAACGACGCGCCCCGAACCACGCAGGTCTCCAGGCCCGCCTCGCGCCAACAGACCTCGGGTGTCGAGGCGGCGGCACCTGTGGCAAAGAGCAGCAGGGCCACCAGCAACGAACGGACGGAAATGAGAACGATTTGCGATTGCATTTGGCGCATAAAGCGTGGCACAGACCGCGGCATGCATGCACGTCTCTCTCTCGTGGTGATGGCTCTGGCGGTGTCGGCGTGTCGGCCGGCCGACGAGCCCTGCGGCCCCACGACCTGCGCCGGTTGCTGCGACGCGGCCGGTGAGTGCCAGGCGGGCAACACGGTCGCGGCGTGCGGCGGCACGGCGGGCGGCATGTGCGCGGTGTGCACCGAAGGCAACGGCTGCTTCTCGGGCGCGTGTGGCCCCATCGTCACCACGCCGGCGTGCGACCCGACGCCGGTGACGTGCTCCGACCAGAGCGTGATGCAGCTCGACTTCCGCGCGCCGACGGCCTCGGGCCCGGTGATGACGACCTCGGCCGACGGCGTGTATTCGACCTACGTCGACGCACGCGCGGGAGGCCTCAACCCGACCGAATCGTACACCTACGTGCGCTTCACCGACGCGGGCGTGGAGCGGGTAGCGCTGTCTGACGAGTCGTCGCTCACCTCGGTGGCGTGGGACATGGCGTTTCGGCGGTACGTCCTCCGCATCAACAGCGGCGTCGGCGGGCCGTCGTGTGTCCAAGCCGCGCGCACCGCGCCGATGACCTCGTTCGAGTCGGTGACGTCGGTCGACCCGGGCCTCGCGTTTCGCACCGAGGCGTACTTCACCTCGACCTGCGACATCATCCCCGACGGCTCGGGGCTCGACGCGCCTGCGACGGCGATGGCCAGCTTCTGGACCTACCAGAACTGCGTGCGCATGACGGGCAACGTGTACGTGGTGAAGCTGGCCAACGGCCGGCCGCTCAAGCTGCAGGTCCAGAGCTACTACGACGTGGACAAGCAGGCGGTGTGCGACTCCACCGGCTCGGTGCCCATGCCCAACGGTGCGGGGCAGCTCCGGTTCCGCTGGGCGTTTCTCGAGTGAGCGAAGTCGGCGTACACTCGAGGCATGTCTTCGTTTGAAGAACGCGCCCGAGCGCGCGCGGGGTGGCCGAGCGAGAAGACGTCGGCCGACGCGCAGACCGAGCCCTTCGTTCTCGACGCGACGCGGGCATTTCAGGCCCTCGCCGAGCTGACGGCGCAAACCTGGCCAGCCGTGACGGCGCTCCAGCGCGCGCAATGGCCCTCGCGGCTGTACCGGCCCGGCGAGCCGAGGCCTGACTCCCATGACCTCTTCATGGAACGTTGATTTCCTCGACGCCGTCGACTGCTTGTTGGCCGAGCAGGTCGACTTCGTCGTGGTGGGTGCGTTCGCCCTGGCGATGCACGGCTTGCCGCGCGCGACCGGTGACGTCGACTTCTTCGTGCGCCCGTCGCCCGACAACGCCGAGCGGGTCTTCCGCGCGCTGAGCCGTTTCGGCGCTCCGCTGTCGAGCGCTTCGGTGCGCCCCGTCGACTTCGCGACCCCCGGTGTCGTGTACCAAATGGGCGTGCCTCCGCGGCGCATCGACGTGCTCACGCAAGCGAGCGGTGTGTCCTTCGACGAGGTGTGGGCCACGCGCATCATTCACGACGTCGACGGTCGCGCGGTGCCGTTCATCGGCCGGGACGCGCTGCTCCGAAACAAGATGGCCGCCGCGCGCCCGAAGGACCTCGCCGATGCCAAGGCGCTCGAGGCGCTCGCTCAGGCCTCACCCAGCAGCACCAAGTCGTCGCGGTGAATGGCCTCGTCGAGGCCGCGGTAGCCGAGCACGCTCTCGATTTCAGCGGTGCGTTTGCCGGCGATGCGGCGCAGCTCGTGTGCGGGGTACGCCGCCAGCCCGCGCGCGAAGGCCACGCCTGACTCGTCAACCACGTCGACCGGAGCGCCCTGGCTGAAGCTGCCGGTGATGCGCACGATGCCCGACGGGAGGAGCGAGGTGTGCCGCTCGACGATGGCCGCCTTGGCCCCGGCGTCGACCTGGAGCGCCCCCTGCGGCTTGAGGGCATGGGCGATCCACCCTGTGCGGGCGTCGCGCGAGGTGCCCACCGGCTCGAACAGCGTGCCCACCGGCTGGCCCTCGAAGATGCGGGCCACGGTGTCGGCCGGTT
>JAEUJT010000174.1 GCA_016793525.1 Archangium sp.
CGAATGTGTCCTCCGAAATCGTGCTCCACGCCGTGTCGGAGGCGACCGGTTACCCGCGAGAGACACTGTCACTCGGTATGGAGCTCGAGGCCGACCTGGGCATCGACTCGATCAAACGCGTCGAGATTCTGTCCCTCGTCAGCAAGCGCCTCCCGAACGCGCCCACGGCAAATCCAGAGAAGCTCGCGGGGCTCCGTACGCTCCAGCAGGTCTGCGACTTCGTCGGCGGAAGCGCGCCTGTCGTCTCCTCGCCGCCGCCTCCGTCAAACAGCGCGGAGGTCGTGCTCCAGGCCGTCTCCGAGGCCACCGGTTACCCGCGGGAGACGTTGTCGCTCGGTATGGAGCTCGAAGCCGACCTGGGCATCGACTCGATCAAGCGCGTCGAGATTCTGTCTCTCGTCAGCAAGCGCCTCCCGGGCGCCCCAACGACGAATCCCGAGAAGCTCGCGGGCTTGCGCACCTTGCAGCAGGTCTGCGACTTCGTGAGCAGCTCGCCGGCGCCTGACACCGCGCCACTCCCTCCACCTCGAGTCGTCGCGAGCCAGCCAGCGCTCCCTCGGCGTGTGGTCGTTCCGGTGCGTGCTCCCCGTGGCGCACCTGCCCCGTGGCCTGCGGGCGAGGTCGTTGTCGTCGGAGACGACGCGGCCTTCAATTCGGCCGTCGTCGAGGCGTTTCGAAAGGCCGGCCACACCGCGCAGATCTTGAACGGGCACCCCGCGCCCTCGGTGGGAACGTTGGTGCTCGTCGCGCCGATGGGCCCGTGGACGAGCGAGCGAGAGCTCGCGCTCAAGCGCCAGGTGCTGACGGTGCGTACGTTGTCGCCACAGCTCCGCAACGCGCGTGGCCAACTCGTGGCCGTCTCCCGCCGCGACGGAGCCTTCGGGCACGCCGCGCCGGCGCTCGACGGCGATGAGCTTCAGAGCGGCCTCGCCGGGTTGGCGAAGACCATGTCGCACGAGTGGCCCGAGGTGCGCTGCCGAGCCATCGATCTGTCCACGGCGTTCTCTCCATCGGCCGCGGCGGAGGAGCTGGTGCGTGAGCTCGGCACCGACAGCCCGCTCGAGGTGGGCTTGGCTCCGGGTCGACGCGTCACCCTCGCGTTGCGAACCGAAGCGGCGTCACCGAAGCGGCAGCGAATCGAGCGCGACGACGTGATCATTGTCACCGGCGGCGCACGCGGCGTGACGGCCGTCTGCGCCACCGAGCTGGCACGTCGGCACGGAACGCGGCTGGTGTTGCTGGGCCGCTCCCCCGCTCCCGACGTCGAAGCGCCGTGGCTCGCGCAGGCCGGTGACGAAGCGAGCATCAAACGCGCGCTGCTCGAGCACGCCCCTGCTGACGCACGGCCCACGCCGCGGCAGCTCGGCGACGCCTGCCGAAACGTTCTCGCCGCACGCGAGATCCGCTCCACGCTGAGCGCGCTCGAAAAGACGGGCGTCACGGCGGTGTACCGTGCGGTCGATGTACGCGACGCCGACGCGGTTCGCCTCATGCTCGACGACGTGCGAGCGACGCTGGGGCCGGTTCGTGGCCTGGTGCACGGCGCGGGTGTGCTGCGCGACAAGCGCCTCGAAGATAAGCGCGATGACGATATCGATGCAGTGGTCGACACGAAGCTGAGTGGCCTTCGCGTGTTGCTCGAGGCGATGCGAGGAGACGCGCTCCGTTTCGTCGCGCTGTTCGCCTCGGTCTCCGGTCGCTTCGGCCGCCGCGGCCAGGTGGACTACGCGCTGGCGAACCAGGCACTGGTGTCGATCGCCCAGGTCGAATCTCGACGCCGCGCCGACTGCCGCGTGGTGGCGTTCGATTGGGGCCCGTGGGAGGGCGGCATGGTGACGTCGGCGCTCAAGGCCGAGTTCGAGCGCGAGGGCGTTCCGCTCATCCCGCTCCAAGCGGGCGCCGACGCGTTCTGCGACGAGGTGGCCACGGCGCCGGGCGGCCCGACGGAGATCGTCTTTGGTGCGGGCTTCGGCGAGGCCGTCACGTCCTCCGACGGGTGGGCCCAGGGCTTCACCACAACGCTCGACGCGAGCTGGCCGGTGTTGGCCGATCATCGGCTCGCCGGCCGCGCGGTGTTGCCGCTGGCGGTGTCGATGGAGTGGCTGCTCACCGCTGCGCTCCGCGTCTCAGGCAGCGCCCCCTCGGCGATGGAAGATGTGCGCGTCTTGAAGGGCGTCACCGCCGGGCCGCAGACGGAGTCGGTCTCC
>JAEUJT010000188.1 GCA_016793525.1 Archangium sp.
ACCAGTTCGCCCGTGACATCGCCACCCAGCTCGCCTTGCCCGAGCTGATGAAGATCGCCATCGCCAAGACCCGCGAGCTCTGCGACGCCGACGGCGCCAGCTTGCTGTTGGTCGATCAGGCGACGGGCGAGCTCTATTTCGACACGATCGAGGGGCAAGCGAGCGGCCGCATCGAGCGCATTCGCTTGGAGCGCGGGCAGGGCATCGCCGGCAAGGTGGCCGTCACCGCTCTGCCCCGGTTGGTCGAAGATGCGCAGACCTGCCCAGACTTTGACGATTCCATCGACCGCAAGTCGGGCTTCAAGACGGGCTCCATCGTCGCGGCGCCTCTGGTGGTGGGCGGCGACATCTTCGGCGTGTTGATGGCGGTGCGCGGCGTTGGGCGGCCGGCCTTCACCCCGGTGCAGCTCAGTCGCCTGTCGCAGCTTGCGCCGCACGTTGGCATCGCGGTGCACAACGCTCAGATGACGACGGCGCTGCGGGCCACGCAGATCGAAGCGATGACGGCCAACGCCAGTCTCGAACACAAGGTGCGCGAGCGCACGATGCAGATCTCCCGCGCCAAACAGGAGTGGGAGCGCACCTTCGACGCCCTCGATGAACCCATCGCGTTGATGGACGGCTTTGTCATTCGCCGCGCCAACGAGGCGTACGGGCGCCAGGTGCAGCTTTCGGTGAAAGAGCTGCCGGGTCGAAAGTGTCACGAGGTGCTCGCCGGGCGTGACTCGCCGTGCCCCGGGTGTCCCCTCGGTCGCGGCCGCAGCGCGAAGCTGAGCGCGGAGGTCGCCATTCCCGAGGAGCACGCGGGGCGGCCGATGGTGCTGCGCTTCAGCGGGTACTGGCTCAGCGATGACATGTTCAACGAGTCGGTGGTGGTGCACTACCAAGACATCACCGAAGCCAAGAGCCTCGCCGAGCGGCTGCGGGAGAGCGAGCGGCTGGCGGCGGTTGGGCAGCTGGCCTCTGGCGCTGCGCACGAGATCAACAACCCCCTCGGCTTCGTCACCTCGAACCTGCGCTCGCTGCGGTCGGTGATGGAGGAGACGCGCGATGGCATTCACATGCTGAGCGAGCTCCCGCAGCTGCTCTCCCAGCACAAGCTCGACGGCCTCAACCAGCTGGTCGACCGGCTCGGTCGGCTCGAAGGCCCTGACGTCGACGACCTCGATGACGCGCTGGCGATGATCGACGAGTCGCTCGACGGTGCCAGGCGGGTCGGAGAGATCGTGAAGGGCCTCAGGGAGCTGTCGCGCCTGGAGATCGGTCGCCGCGAACCGGCCAACGTCAACTCGTCGGTGACCCGCGCGGTGCGGTCTGTGTTCGGCGAGGCACCGCCAAACGTTCAGCTCTCACTCGAGGCCGATCACCACGCCGACATCGCGCCGCTTCAGCTCGATCAGGCGCTCGGCCACGTGCTGAAGAACGCCTACCAAGCGACCCCATCGATGCAGAAGGTGTCGATTCGCACCTGGGTCGAAGGGAACGAGGTGTTGCTCCAGGTGCGCGACGACGGCCTCGGCATCGTGCGCGAAAATCTGCGCCGGGTGTTCGAGCCGTTTTTCACCACCCGCGGCGTGGGCAAAGGCATCGGGCTGGGCCTCACCGCCGCCTACGGCATCGTCAAGGGCTCAGCCGGCGACATCGAGGTCGACTCGGCAGGCCCAGGGCAGGGCGCGGTCGTCACCATTCGCCTCCCGCGCGCCGATCAGCGGGTACCGACGTCTCCGCTCGTGTCCGCGTCAGAGGCAGTGGCCGTTGCGTAGAGCTCTCCGCCCGCCGCGCGGAACGACTCGGCTTTCTCTTGCATGCCGCGCTCGGCTTCGGCGCGAACGTCTTCGGTCAGCTTCATCGAGCAGAAGTGCGGGCCGCACATCGAGCAGAAGTGCGCCGTCTTCGCGCCTTCGGCCGGCAGAGTCTCGTCGTGAAACTCTTTCGCCTTCTCGGGGTCGAGGGAGAGGTTGAACTGATCGGCCCAGCGGAACTCGAAGCGCGCCTTCGACAGCGCGTTGTCTCGCTGCTGCGCGCCGGGGTGCCCCTTGGCGAGGTCGGCCGCGTGCGCCGCGATCTTGTAGGTCACCACGCCGACGCGAACGTCTTCTTTGTCGGGGAGGCCGAGGTGCTCCTTGGGCGTCACGTAGCAGAGCATCGCGGTGCCGAACCACCCGATGAGCGCCGCGCCGATGCCGCTGGTGATGTGATCGTACCCGGGGGCGATGTCGGTGGTGAGCGGCCCCAGTGTGTAGAACGGCGCTTCGTGGCACAGCTCGAGCTGTTTGGTCATGTTCTCGCGGATCAGCTGCATCGGCACGTGGCCGGGGCCCTCGATCATCACCTGCACGTCGTGTTTCCACGCCTTCTGGGTCAGCTCACCCAGCGTCTCGAGCTCGGCGAACTGCGCGGCGTCGTTGGCGTCGGCGATGCTGCCGGGGCGGAGGCCATCTCCGAGCGAGAAGCTCACGTCGTACGCCTTCATGATCTCGCAGATCTCATCGAAGCGCGTGTAGAGGAAGCTCTCTCGGTGATGCGCCAGGCACCACTTGGCCATGATGCTGCCGCCGCGTGACACGATGCCGGTGACGCGCTTGGCGGTGAGCGGCACGTAGCGGAGCAGCACGCCGGCGTGAATGGTGAAGTAGTCGACCCCTTGTTCGGCTTGCTCGATCAGCGTGTCGCGGTAGATCTCCCAGGTCAGCTCTTCTGGCTTGCCGCCGACCTTCTCCAGCGCCTGGTAGATGGGCACGGTGCCGATGGGCACCGGGCTGTTGCGCACCAACCACTCGCGCGTCTCGTGAATGTTGGCGCCGGTCGACAGATCCATCACCGTGTCGGCGCCCCAGCGCATCGACCACACCAGCTTCTCGACCTCTTCTTCGATGCTCGAGGTCACCGCGGAGTTGCCGAGGTTGGCGTTGATCTTCACCAGGAAGTTTCGGCCGATGATCATCGGCTCGAGCTCGAGGTGGTTGATGTTGGCGGGAATGATCGCTCGCCCGCGGGCGACCTCGCTGCGCACGAACTCAGGCGTGATCACCTTCGGGAGCGACGCGCCGTACGACTCGCCCGGGTGCTGCGCCGCGTACGAGGCCTCGAGCCGCTGCGTCTCGCGAATGGCGACGAACTCCATCTCCGGGGTGATGTGCCCCTTTCGCGCCGCGTGCAGCTGGGTGACGTTGTGGCCCGCCTTGGCGCGCTTGGGCTGGCGGCGGTGCGCGAAGCGCAGCTTGTCGAGGCGGCCGTCACTCAAGCGCGACTGGCCGTAGGTCGACGTCAGCGCCGAGAGCGTCTCGATGTCGTCGCGCCCCGCGAGCCAGGCCTCTCGCACCGGCTCGAGCCCGCGGCGGAGATCGATCTCCACGGACGGGTCGGTGAACGGCCCCGACGTGTCGTACACGGCGATGGTCGGGTTCTGCTCGACCCGGCCTCCGGCGTGCCGGGTGGGGGCCTGCTCGATGGCGCGGAAAGGCACCTTCAAGAAGGGGTACTGCGTGCCGCCCACGTACACCTTTGCGGAATTGGAGAACGGCGTTCGGGTGATGCCGTGGAGTGCACGATCATCAACGCTGAGCGAAGGTCGAGCCATGGGCGGTCCGGTAGCCGAACCGTTGTGCAATGGCAACCCGTCGGGCCATGACATTTTGTCAGTCGCCCGGGCGCTGACAGGCGCAAAAAACCGTGTAAGAGCGGGCACCTCCATGCGCTGGCTCCTTGGCCCCGACGTTGCTGTCCGCCGACTCGCCATGTCGCGTACCTTTGCTGTGGGAACTCTCCTCGTCGCCGGTCTCGCTTCGGCCCAGACCGCCTCCACCCTGGCCTTGGCGGTGCGCGAGAAGACCCTGCCCGACATCGACCTGGTGTCGATCGGCGCCGATCAGTGCAACACGACGTTGACGTTCACCTGGTACTTCAACCAAGGCAACCCGTGCAGCTCGCTGCAGCTGTGGTCGACCGACGGAGACTGCGGCGACGCCCCGGGCACGAACGACGTGCGCTACGACGACGTGTCCCAACTGACGCTGCTGGCCGCGACGTCGAAGCAGGGCGACTTCGCTGTGCGAATCGCTGCGCTCCCCGGGTTCGCTGCGAAAGACACGACGACGCCCTGCGGCATGCCGGGCATCACAAAGACCCACAAGATCTGCGGCGCGGTGGAGACGACCCTCGGCACCTGCGGCCTGGTCACCGCCAGCAAGCTCCGGGCGTCACCGCTCCGCGTCGTGTACGACACCTTGCCGCCCGGAGCGCCGACCATCAACGAGGTCTCGGCCACCAATGGCACCGCCGCGATCGTCTTCTCCGTCGACTCCGACACCGCCACTGTTCGGCCCGAGTGGAAAGGCCCCGACGACGCCGACTTCTTCACCGCGACCGACTCGGCGGCGACGGCGACCTCGGCGCGGGTGACCGGGCTGGCGAACGGCACGACGTACGATTTTCGGCTCCGCGCGGTCGACTCAGTGGGCAACGTGAGCGAGCCCTCAGCGATCTTCTCGGCGACGATAATTCGAACGGTTGGTTTTTGGGGCGCGTACCGCGAAGCGGGCGGTACCGATCAAGGCGGGTGCTCGGTGGTGGGCGTCTCGCCGGTGCTGGTGGGTGTCTGGTTGCTGCTGAAACGAGGCAGGCGATGATGCGGGTGGTGTTGGCGCTGGGGCTGGCGATCGCGGGTGGCGCGCAGGCAGCCGAGACGTACGGTGAGTCGACGCGCAACTTCATGCTCGAGGCGAAGCTGGGGCCGGTCATCCCGTTGGTCGACCGCGCGTTCGCGACCTCTCAGGGGCCGTACCAGTCGACCTTCGGGGGCGCGCCGATGTTGATGGGCGAGCTGGAGTTCGACGTTCAGCTGTTCCAGCGCTTTGGCTCGTTGGCCTTTGGGTTGTCGGGCGGCTACGCCGAGAAGTTCGGCAAGGCGCGCGACGCGAGCACCGGAGAGATCAGCGCCGCGTCGACGGGCCTGCGCATCGTGCCGATCAAGGGTCTGCTGATCTACCGGTTCGACTACCTCGCGCTGAAGCACAACATCCCCCTCGTGCCGTTCGTGAAGGCCGGCATCGTGGTGATGCCGTGGTGGGTGACGAACGGCGGAGAGACGGAGACCGCCGACGGGCTCCGCG
>JAEUJT010000219.1 GCA_016793525.1 Archangium sp.
CAGACAGCTTCATGCCGAAGCGCGCGACCGTTTCCGCAGGGTTGGCGCCGAGCAACGCCGCAAACACCGAGCGCTGGGCCCGCACGCGCGTGAAGAGCGCCTCGGCTTCGATCAACTCCCGCTTGGAGCGGAACGTCACCGGCTCCGCGCCAGGAACCTTCACCGCCTTGAGCGGACGGCGCCGGAGGAGCGCCGCCAGCGCAGCAGACTCCTCATCGAGCGCGAGCCAGGTATCTCCGAACTTCGAGCCGGGCTCGCGGCTCAACCGCTCCGCCTGGCGCTTCAACTTCAGCGTCAGCGAGAACCCCACCTGAAACAGGTCGCGCAGCGGCTTCTCGCGCACCACGCTCGGCGCCAGCTCGGGCTGCCCACCGGTGACGTGCTCGAGGCCCAGGTTCAACGCGTCGCGCGCGGCTTCGCTGAAGCGGCGAATCGCGGGAGGGTCTCCTGGCTCCGCGCCCTCAGCCACCAGCACACAGTTCACCAAGAAGCGCACTTCACCTTCGAGGTTCTGGCGCTCCACCGCGGACAAGCCGGTGAACATCGCGCTCACGAAGTCGGCCCGCGGGTCGTTCGTCACCAGCCCCGCTGGCGCGCGCGCCTGCGGCACCTTGTCGGGGTCGACCCAGGCGAACACCTTCAGCGCCTCTTCCAGCGGAGGGAACCCGAGGTCGTGCAGCCGCGCCTGGCGGAACTGAAACGCGGTCTCCTCGAGCTCCATCGGCATCTCCCAGCGAATCGCCTCGAGGAAGCGCGTCAGCTCGAAGGGGTTGTTCGCCATGATGTCGTTGGTCAACGTTCGCAGCGCCGCGCCGTCGACCCCGTCGATGAGGAGCTCGAGGAGGAACGCGCCGTCGGGCGTCTCCATCGTCACCCCCGGCGGGTTCACGTCGGGGTTTTCTTGCAGGTCGTGCACCACGGTGAGCTTGCGGTACAGCAGCTCGATCAGCTCGATGTCGAGGTGCTGGAGCTTGCGAATGAAGCCCTCGCCGTCGTCTCCGCGGGCGGCGCGCAGCCAGTGCAGCACCTCGAGCGGGTCGACGCGATCGCGCTGCCACGAGGCGAGGTCGACGTAGGTGCGAAACTGCTCCGGCGTCGAGAGCTGCACGATGTCGGTCGAGTCGGCCAACCCCACGTCGATGATGGTGGCGTACACGTCTTCGGCGGCGATGGAGCGCACCAGCGACCGACCGTCGACTTCTTCGAGCATCGCGTCGAGGCGGTGCTTCGGGGCCAGGTCGGTCAACCGCCGCATCAGCTCCGCGCGGCGCGCATCATGCTTTTCCTTCGACGAGGTCACGACGTCCCTTCGAGCAGCCGACCCCACACCTCCGTGTGGCCGATGTTCTCGAGCGCAGAAAAGCCCACCACGGTGCCTTCTGGAACGTCGAGCTGCTTCGTCAATTCCCGAATGCGCGGCACGCGGTGCGACTTGCTCAGCCGGTCGAGCTTGGTGGCGGCGATGAGAATGCGCGGCGGCGCCGCTTGGAGAAAGTCGAGCATCTGCACGTCGTCGGGCGTCGGGCCGACCTCGGCGTCGATGATCGACACCACCACCTTCAGATCTCTCCGGTTGTTCAGGTACGCGGAGATCATCTCTTGCCACTGCGCGCGCTCGGTCTTCGACACCTTGGCGAAGCCGTAACCGGGCAGGTCGCACAGCCGCACCCGGCGCTTGCGGCTGCCGTGTTCGAGCGTCACGTCGAAGAAGTTCATCGTGCGCGTGCGGCCGGGCGTGTGCGACACGCGCACCAGCTTCTTGCGGTTCACCAGGGTGTTGATCATCGACGACTTGCCGACGTTCGACCGGCCCACGAAGGCCACTTCAGGCAGCGGCTCGCGGGGGCACTGCTTCACCTCGGTGGCCGTGGCCACGAACACCGCATCGAGGACTTTGATCATTTCGTTCCGCCGAGCCCCATCGCCGCCGAGGTCTTCTTCGGCACCAACCCCAACCGGAACGGCGCCGGGACCGTGCGCGCTGCCCGCTTCGCCCGCTCCACCGACCAGTGGTCGATGGCCTTCACCCGCGCTGCGAAATCGAAGGGGCGCACCGACGGGCTCGATTCGTCATGGCACGAGCGGCACTGCTTCTCGCTCGGGTCGACCAGGCCTGACAGGCGCGCCAGCTCGGCGTCTTTCATCACGTACCGCGCGGAGTAGTACTGGCCTCCGCCGTGGCACGTCTCGCACGACACGCCGACGATCTTCTGGTCGGCCTCGTTGGGCGAATGACACGACACACACCGGGCGTCGCGCTGCTGGGCAGGCGTCAACACGTCTCGGGCCCGCGCATGGGGAGACTCTTTCCACGCGGCCCACGCGTCGGCATGGCAGCTCTGGCAGCTCTCCGCGCCGAGCGAATCATGCGCCAGGGCCGGTGTCGCACCCACACCTACCATCGCGCCGAGAAGACACTGAAGAAGCGGCGAACGCATTGCGTCGCGCGTACCATGCACCCCAGTCCTATGTCGCGTTTCCTCATCGCCCTCGCCCTCGCTGTCACTGCCTCGTCTGCTTGGGCGCGCCCGTGGAGCGGCATCGAGCCTGGCGTCGCCAGCTCCATCGACGTGGTGGCCAAGTTCGGAGACCCGTCGCGCAAGGCCGCGGTGAAGGGCAAGCAGGTGCTCGTGTACTCCGGCGAACAGGCGATGAAGGCCACGATGCAGGTGCAGTTCAAGATCGACCCGACCACCCAAGTCGTCGAGCGCATCGACGTGTACCCCGACATGGTGATCGACGTGTCGGCGGTCGAGAAGACCTACGGCCCCGCGTGTACGGGCACGAAAAAAGACGACGACGCCTGCTACTTCAAGCGGCAGTCTGATTCGAAGCGCGCGTATTACCTCTACGCCAAGCTCGGCCTCGCCATCTTCTTCAAAGACGACGGGAAGACGGTGCAGATGTTCGCCTTCTTGCCGCCCGCCACGCCCGAGTGATGCGCGTCTATGGCCTCACCGGAGGCATCGCGTCGGGCAAGAGCACGGTCTCTGAGTTGTTCCGCGCCAAGGGTGCGCCGGTGGTCGACGCCGACGTGGTGGCCCGCCAGGTGGTACAGCCGGGCACTCCGGCGCTGGAGGCCATCGCCGCCCGTTTCCCCGGGGTGGTGCGAGACGGCGTGCTCGATCGCAAGGCGTTGGGTGCGCGCGTGTTCTCCGACGCCGCGGAGCGCCAGGCCCTCAACGCCATCGTCCACCCGCGGGTGCGTGAAGCGGTGACCGCGGAGCTGGCCGCGCTCGCCGCCAAGGGCCACGAGGTGGCGATCTACGACGCGCCGCTGTTGATCGAAAACCGGCTCCACGAAGGCCTGGCCGGGGTGGTGGTGGTCACCGTGCCGCTCGACGTGCAGCGCGCGCGGTTGATGGCGCGTGACGGGTCGACCGCGGCCGAAGCCGACGCCCGCATCGCCTCGCAGCTGCCCCTCGCCGAGAAACACCGCCACGCCACCTGGCTCATCGACAACGGCGGGAGCCGAGAGGCCACGCAGCAGCAGGTCGACGCGGTGTGGAACGCGATGCAGCGGGCGAGCTGACGAACCGCGCAGATGCTCTATGATCCCGCGACCGTGACGACGCGCGCGTACTTCATCACCGGAGCGTCGGGCTTCATCGGCAAGCGGCTCGTGGCGCACCTGGCCCGCGTCGACTCCGGGGCCCGCATCACCGTGCTCGTGCAGCCGAAGTTCGTGGCCGAGGCGACCGAGACGTTCCGCCACCTCCCCTCGGCGGTCGAGGTGCTGTCGGGCGACATCGTCGACATGCACCTGGGCCTGGCCGGCGCGGAGTACCGGGCCGTCGTCGAACGCACGACACACATCTTTCACCTCGCGGCGATCTCGTTCCTCGGCATGCCCCACGAGACCGCGCGCAAGGTCAACGTCGAGGGCACCCGCAACGTGCTCGAGCTCGGCCGCGACTGCGCCAGCCTCGAGCGGCTGGTGCACTTCTCCACCTGCTACGTCTCGGGCGATCGCGTCGGCGTCATCGCGGAGGACGAGCTCGACCTGGGCCAGAAGTTCCGCAACGCCTACGAGGCCACCAAGTTCGAAGCCGAGAAGTTGGTGCAGAAGGCGAAGGCCGACCTCCCGATCACCGTGGTGCGCCCGTCGACCGTGGTGGGCGACTCGAAGACCGGAGAGATCGATCGCTTTGAGGGCCCCTACTACCTCGGCATGTTGCTGGTGCTGTCTCCGCTCGTGCTGCCGCTCCCGCTGCCGGGCAACGGCGTCGCCCCGCTCAACGTGGTGCCGGTCGACTACGTTGTGGCCGCCGCCGTCTCGCTCGCGCGCAACCCCGCAGCGCAGGGTCGCACGGTGCACCTGGTCGACCCCAACCCGATGAGCGCCCGACGCGTCTACGAGCTGATCGCCCAACGCGCGAACAAGAAGCTGCCGCGCCTCAACGTGCCCGCCCGCGCCGCCGACGTGATGCTGCGCCTGCCGGGGCTTGAGAAGCTCACCCGCCCCCAGCGCGCCGCGATCAACTACGTGAACCATCTGGCGCTGTTCAACTGCCACACCGCTCTCGAGCTGCTCGACGGCACGGGCGTGCGCTGCCCGCCGCTCCAGTCGTACCTCGACACCCTGGTGACCTTCGCGCTCGACACGTGGAAACACCGGCAACACGCGGTGGCCGACGAGACTGAAGATCCGCTCGATCGCCCGCCGCGGTGATATGGCGCCGCCCCATGGCGAAGACACACGCAGTGGGAGACACCTTCACGCTCGTGCGCGAGTGTGACCGGTACCGGCCGATTTACTACGCAGCGGCGTCGGGCGACTTCAACCCCATTCACATCGACAACGATGTCGGCGCCAAGGCGGGCCTCGGTGGCGCGATCCTCCAGGGGTTGTGCACGTATGGCTGGGCGACCGAGGCGTTTCTCACGTACCTCGGAGACCCCGCGAAGGTGACCAAGCTCAAGGTACGCTTCTCGAAGCCGGTGGCCGTCGGCGACGTGATCACCTTCACCGGCAAGGTCACCACCATCGAAAACGGCGTGCTGACCGCGGAGATCTCCGCCACCAACCAGAAGGGCGACGACGTGCTCAAGGGCGCGCGCGCCGAGGGGAAAATCTAGTCATGGCGCTCAACCCCGCATTCATCGGCCGAACGTACGGCCCCTTCATCTACGAAGTCGGCGCCGAGAAGCTGCGCGAGTTCGCCTACGCGGTCGGCGGCACGGTGCCGTCGGTCGGCTTCATGAGCCAGGGCGCGCCCAAGGGGCAGCTCCCCATTCTCAACGACCGCGACTTCGGCGCGAAGAGCGAGCACGGCAGCATCATCGCCATGCCCAACTTCGCGGTGGTGTTCTCCATCACCCCGTTCGGCAAGGCCTGCGCCGACCCTGAGCTCGGCATCAACATGCTGTACCTCGTGCACGGCGAGCAGTCGTTCGAATGGTTCGAGGTGATCAAGCCCGGCGACGTGATGACCACCACCGGCGTGATCACGGCCATCACCACCAAAAACGACAAAGACTTTCTCACCGTCGACACCGAGAGCCGCAACCAGCGCGGCGCGATGGTGGTGAAGGGCACGTGGACCGCCGTGATCCGCCACGGGTGACACGTGAGCGCTACGGCCGAACGCAGCGCACGTAGTTCTTGAGGGTTCGGTCGCGGTTCTCGAGCGTGCCTCGGCCGAAGTCGACGGTCATGGCGTGAATCGCGTTGGGCGGCCACGCGGCGGGCATCATCGTCCAGAAGTACCAGTAGAACGCCGGCGGCACTTCGCGGAACACCGGGTCGAGCGACGGGTTCGCGCGCCGCACGTCGAGGAGCGCCAACAGCTCCTTGTAGTTCGGCACCCGCCAGCCCGCGTCGGCGACCTCCGACGGCAGCCCGGCGCAGTGCGCGGTGGCCTCGGGGAGCGACATCGCCGTCGTCGACGCCGTCTGCTGCCAGGAGAGCCCCGTGGCCGCGTCGGTGACCACCCCGCCGTCCAACGTGAAGGCGTGCGGCACAGCGAGCTTGGCCTGCGCGCCGAACCGCACGCAGCGCACCGGCACCGGCGTGGTGGGGTCGACCGCGCCCATCACGACCACCCCGGGCGTTGTGGAATACACGACGATGCGCACGAAGTTCGTGCCAGCCGGCCACGACGCCGGCGTCGAGGTCCACGTTCGATCGGTAGGGGAGAACACAGAGAGGTTGAGGGTCGGCGCCGGGTACGAGCCGGTGCTGAACACCGAAAACGCCTCGATGATGCTCGGGAGCCGCCACCCGGTGAACCCGTCGAGCTCGAGCCCGCGGCAGTAGGCCTCGGCCTGAGTGAACGGCAGCGCGCTGGGCGCCAGACCCCGCTGCCACATCACCCCCGTCTGGGTGTCGAGCGCCGTGCCCCCGTCGATGGTGAATGCGGTGGCCGGCGGCACCTCTGGCGGCACAGGCCAGTTCGCCCACTGGGGATCGAGCGTTGTGCACGCGCCAGCCCCACACGCCGACCCCAGCTCGCAGGAGATACCGCATTGACCGCAGTTCCGCGCGTCGCGCAGCAGATCGGTGCAGATGCCAGCGCAACGGGTCTGCTCGGGCGTGAGGCAGAGCTCGGGCAAGTCGTCGGCTGAGCCGGGAACGACGCACCAGCTCCGCCGGCAGACGAGGCCCTCGCGGCAGTCTTCGTCGACCTTGCAGGAGAAGGGCACCGCCGAGAGGTCGACGGGGCGAGCGGTACAGCCCGCCCCGCTCACCGCGAGGAGCGTGACCACCGATGCGGCGTAGCGGGCCGCGGCCATCACCGCCCGGCGATGACGCCTTCGTCGATCAGCTGCGCGATGATCCGCGCGGTGTCGAGGCGCGACATG
The DNA here is from genome assembly GCA_016793525.1 of Archangium sp. The sequence goes on from JAEUJT010000219.1 coordinate 6,805, forward strand.
CCCGAGACGGCGAAGAGATCGTCGAATGACACCGTGCCGTCGATCTGCGCCAGCACGAAGCCCGCGCGGTGATCGAGGTTGAGCCAGATGATCTCGTCGTCTTTCAGCAACACCCGGGGAATCGCCGCCAGGTTGCCCAGCTTCGATTCGAACATCGCCAGCAGCGTCTTCTCGCTCTTCGCCCGCATCGCCTCGACATCAGGGTCTTCAGGGGCGATGGCCTGGGCCTTGAGAATCAGCTCCATCGCGCCGGAGTGATCGTCGAGGTCGAGCAGATCTCTCGCGCCGCGGAGCAACGCCTTCACCTCGCCGCGCGGGCCCACCGACGACGGGCTGCTCAGCACCGGCTTGTTGGTCTCGATCAGCTCGAGCGCCCGGGCCTCGCCCAGCAGCGCGTTGAGCTTGATGCCTGGGTTCGACTTCGCGTCCCACGCCGACTCCGCGTGCGGCGCCAGCGCCGGTGACGCCCGAGGCTCAGGAGCGGGCGCGTCTGACGGCCAGGGCGCCGCTTCGCCGGGGATCTTGGTGGCGTCGACCGAAGTGGTCGCGGTGCTGCCCCAGTCCCACGCCGAGCTGTCGTGTTGCGGCGGTGCCGTCGAGAGCTCGCTCACGGGAGGCTCTTCGTCGACAGTGGTCTCCGCGTCTTTGGCCGACGCCGACGCCGAGGCCTCGAGCACCACCTCGAGCGCCGGGTCGGGCGCGGGCGGCGGCACCGGAGGCTGAAACGCCGGTACCTGCGAGGTGGTCGCCCGCGCCGCGGCTTCGGCCAGGGTGCCCTGCTCGAACTGCGACGGCGTCGAGCGCGGAACGTAGGCCGACACTTGCGACGTCACCGCGCTGTGCGCCTCATCGGCCCCCGCGAAGATCGGCGGCGTGGAGCGGATGGGCTCGGGCGCGTCTGCGTCGTTGTCGCCGATCACGATGGTCAGACCGCTCGGCCGCGATTCAGGTACCGCCGCGCGATCAGACATCGGCGTCGAGCCCGTCATCGCGCCCCAATCGACCGGCTCGGGCTGAGGCTCTTCGCCGAACCGCGACGTCGACTCGCCCGGCGCTTCGCCGTCGGGGTCCGTAACGTCGCCCGCCGCCTGCCGGCCCCAGTCACCCTCCACCGGAGGCACCTGCGGTACGCCGCCCACCTCGAAGGGGTTCGCGCCGGCCCCTGGCGCCGTCGGCGAAGGCTCGGCCGGAGCGTCGACCAGCCGCTGCGCTTGCTCGTTGGTGGGGTCGAGCTTCAGGGCGCGCTGGAAGAGCTTCCGCGCACCCTCGAGGTCACCTGACAGCTTCAGCCAGATGCCTGCATCGACCAGCTGCGCGGCGCGCTCCTTCGACATCGGCTCGCTTTCTTACCCAATGCGCTGCAGCACGCCCTTGAAGAGCGTCAGGGTTTTGCCGAGCGCGTCGACGCTCTGCGTTACGTCTTTCAAGCTCTCAGAGGCCAGGGCCTTCTGCGCCACGATCAGGGCTTGGGAGGCCTTGCCCACCACGTCGCTCGCGAAGTCAGACCCCGCCGCCGCCTTCTGAATCTGCGGGATCAGCGACTCGACCTCGGTCATCAACGTGCGCAGCTCTTCGCGCTGCTTGGTCAGCTGCTCGTCGGACTTCGCGGCGATCAGCGCGTCGTTCTGCTCGTCGAGGATCTTCTTCAGCTCCTCTTCGGTGAGACCGCCCGACGCCGTCACCTGGATCGACTGCTGCTGGCCGGTCTCTTTGTCTTTCGCGGAGACCGACACGATGCCTTCGGAGTTGATGTCGAAGGTGACGTCGACCTCGACCGTGCCGCGCCGGTCTTGCCGCAGCCCCGTGAGAATGAACTCGCCCAGCAGCTCGTTCTGGTACGCGACGTCGTTTTCGCCCTGGAGCACCATGATCTTCACCGTCGTCTGGCCGTCTTTCGACGTGGTGAAGACCTCGGTGGTCGAGGTGGGCACGGTGGTGTTCTTGGGAATCAGCTTGCGCACGTAGCCGCCGGCGATGGCCACCCCGAGGCTCTGGGGCGTGACGTCGAGCAGCATCACGTCGCTGTTTTCGCTGGTCAGCGCGTCGGCCTGCACCGCGGCCCCCAGCGCCACCACCTCATCGGGGTGCACGCCTTTGCACGGGTCTCGGCGGAAGTAGGCCTTCACCACCTCTTGGATCTTCGGCATGCGCGTCATGCCGCCGACGAGGATCATCTCTTTCAGGTCGGTGGCCAGCACCTTGGCCTCGCCCAGCACCTGCTCGCAGATGGTGATGCAGCGATCGCAGAGGTCTCCGGTGAGCTCCTCGAGCTTGTCGCGGGTCAGCGTCTTCTGCAGGTGGAGCGCCGAGCCGCCACCCGCCGGCGTCGAGACGAACGGCAGGTTGATCTGCGTCTCCTTCGCCGTGGAGAGCTCGATCTTCGCCTTCTCGGCCGCGTCTTTCAGCCGCTGGAGCGCCATTCGATCAGTGCGCAGGTCGACGCCGTGCTCTTTGACGAAGTCGAACACGAGCCACTCGATGATGCGGTTGTCGAAGTCTTCTCCACCCAGATACGTGTCGCCGCCGGTGGCGTTGACGTCGAACACCCCGCCGCCGACCTCGAGCACCGACACGTCGAACGTGCCGCCGCCCAGATCGAACACCGCGATCTTGCCGGTGACCGACTTGCCAAAACCGTAGGCCAGCGCCGCCGCGGTGGGCTCGTTGAGAATGCGCAGCACCTCGAGGCCCGCGATGCGCCCAGCGTCTTTGGTGGCCTGGCGCTGCCCGTCGTTGAAGTACGCGGGCACGGTGATGACCGCCTTCTTCACCGGCTTGCCGAAGAAGGCCTCGGCGTCGAGCTTGAGCTCGCGCAGCACCATCGCCGAGATCTCGGGCAGCGAGTATTCTTTCTCGGCCAGCGAGATTCGAATGTCATCGTGTTCGCCCGAGACCACCTTGTACGGCAGCACGGCGGTGGCCTTCTGGGTGTTCTCGGCGGAGAATTTGCGGCCGATCAGCCGCTTCGACGCGTACACCGTGTCGGTCGGGTTGGTGATGGCTTGGCGCTTGGCGATGTGGCCGACCAGCACCTTGCCGCTCTTCGCCACCGCCACCACCGAGGGCAGCAGGTTCTGGCCGCCTCGGCCACGAATGACCGTGGGGACACCGCTCTGAACGGTCGCCACCACGCTGTTGGTCGTGCCGAGGTCGATGCCAATGACTGGTTCGCTGTCCGCCATGCCTCTGGAGAACTTAGAACGGCCACCGGCTCTTCGCGTGTTTTTTGACTTCGGGGTGGTCGGGCGCGAGCCGCTGAGCCTCTTCGAAGTGCTTCTTGGCCAGCGCCTTCATGCCCCCCGCGACCAGCAGCCGGGCCAGCACCAGCCGGTACTCCACGTTGGTGGGCTCAGCGTCGACCGCCTTCTGCGCGTAGCCTGATGATTCCTTCGGGTCGCCCCCGCGCTTCTCGAGAATGGTGGCGATCTTGAACGCCGCCACCGCGTTTCGCGGGCTGAAGTTCACGGCCGCCTTGAAGGCGGTCAACGCGGCCTCGGTGTCGCCTTTGCCCAGCGCGTCGTTGGCGCGTTTGAGCTCGATGTCCGAGCGACCCTCTTCGTGCTTGCGGCGCACGTCGTTGAGCAGCCCCTTCACCTCGGAGTTCTGCGCGTCGTACTGCGCGGCCAAGTTGAGCTGCGTGAAGGCGTGCCCGAACTCGCCCTTCGCGATGTGCGTTTTGGCGGCGCTCACCATCTCTTGCACCTTGGAGGTCTTGGCGAGGTACGGGTGCCGGTTCAGCCGGGCGCGCCGCTCGACGTCGCGCTGCGCCTGGGCCGCCGACTTGGGCTCTGGCGTAGGCGTGCTCTTGGCCTCAAGCGCCGCCGCGGCCTCGGCCAGCTTGGGGTGTGCCTCGAGGTACTTCTTGCGCTTGTCGGCGTCGGTCAGCGTCTGGTTCGCCTCGACCAGCTTGCGGAACAGCTTGTCGAGCTTTGGCTTGAAACTGCCGAGGTTCTTCCCGAAGTACCGGTCGGGGTGGAACTTGCGGGAGAGCGCGTAGAACGCCTCCTTGACCACGTCGGGGGGCGCCCCCGCCGGCACCCCGAGAATGTGAAAGTAGTCGTTCGACGACGCCTTCACCTCGAGATCGAGGATCTCGAGCTGCCGCGTACCGTCGATGTCGATGTTGTCTTCCACGGGGCGGGTCTCAGAGGCTCGATGTCACAGCGAACGTTCGAAGAGCGCAAGCCCTTCGGTGAGCTGCTCTCGCGTGGTGATGAACGCCGGCGCGAAGCGAATGGTCTTTTCGCCCGCCAGGTTGACCAACAGCCCGTTCTGCCGGCATCGCGCCACCACGTCGGGAGCTCCGGTGTCGACCTCGATGCCGAACAGCAGCCCCTGGCCGCGAAACGCCTTCACCCGCTCGGGCTTGCGCGACTGAATGCCGCGGGCGAGCTCGTGCATCAGCGCGCCCTTCGACGCGACGTCGGCCAACATGTCTGGAGCACACGCCAGATCCCACGTGGCGCACGCCGCGGCCGCCGCCACCGGGTTCCCTCCGAAGGTCGAGCCGTGCATCCCCGAGGGGAGCGCGATGCTCGCCGCGTCGGTGCACACCATGGCGCCGATGGGGAGACCGTTGCCCAACGCCTTGGCGAGTGAAAACGCGTCGGGCGTGATGCCGTGGTGCTGGTAGCCGAAGGCCTTGCCGGTGCGGCCGACCCCGGTCTGCACCTCGTCGAGCAGGAGCAACAACCCGTGCTCGTCACACAGCGCGCGGAGGGCCTTCAAGAAGCCCTCGGGCGCGGGGCGAACGCCGCCTTCACCTTGAATGCTCTCGATGAGAATGGCCGCGGTGTTCGCGCCGACCAGCTTCTTCACCGCCTCGAGGTCACCCATCGGCGCGTAGACGAAGCCCTTGGGCAGCGGCTCGAACCCCGCCTGGTACTTCGGCTGAGCGGTCGCGGTGACAGTGGCCAACGTGCGCCCGTGGAAGCTGCCTTCAAAGGTGATGATCTCGAAGCGCTCCTTGCGGCCCTTCTCGTGCTGGTAGCGGCGGGCGAGCTTGATCAACGCCTCGTTCGCCTCCGCGCCGGAGTTGCAGAAGAACGCGCGCGCCCCGGGCAACCCGCTCGCCGCGGTGAGGCGCTCGGCCAGGCGAATCTGCGGCTCGGAGTAGAAGACGTTCGACACGTGCCAGAGCATGTCGAGCTGCGCCTTCGCGGCCTCAATCACCTTCGGGTGACAGTGCCCGAGACAACAGGTCGCGATGCCGGCGATGAGGTCGAGGTACTGGCGCCCTTCGGCGTCGTACACGTATGCGCCCACCCCTCGCTCAAGCACCACCGGCTGCTGCTTGTAGTTCTGCAGCAGGTGCTTCTTGGCGCTGTCGATGAAGGCGTCAGACTTGGTTGGCGTTGTCACTTCAGCGACGGCCGTCACCGTCGCGCGCAGCGGATTCATCATCGCGTCAATGTATCTGGAGACTCCGGAGGACGCCCGCGATGTCGACAGGGGCGGCCGCAATCGACGGGTCAACGTGGAGCTCGACTCCCGGCGCGAGCGAGATGCGCACCCAGGTGGTGGCGCTGGGGGCCGCCCTCGGCGCGGGTGACGCGCTCTCCTGAGGAGGCAGCTCGCCGGCCAAGACGTAGATCGTCTCGGCTGGCAGCAACGACATGATGTCTTTCAACAACGAGACCTTGTGCCCGCGCTCCACCAGAGTGGTCGCAGCCAGGAGACGAATGCGCGCCTCGTCAGAGTACGTCGCCGACGGTCCACGATTCGACGCCCGGGGAATAATCCCCAAGTGTGCGTAGCGATAGACGGTTTTTTCAGGGCAATTGGCCAATTTCGTCAAATCCGAGGTGGTCCACCGTTTGTTGTCTGCCATTTGGGGCCAGTTACACCAAATCTGAGGCTCAAAAAAGGCGTCACGTGACAAAATTTCATCAAAAACGACGACCTCACCCCAAGTTACTTCGAGAATACAGGTGCTTTGGGCTCAATCGACCACATACGCGGGTCGAAAACGGAGTGCTCGCCAAAAGTGAGGGTATTTATCTCCGAAGGAGGGTGTAAATCGCTCCAGCGCCGCCGTCTTCGGGCTTGGCGCTCGTAAACGCGAGGACATCGCGCGAATTCGACGTCAACGCAGACACAACCGCATTCTTCAGCACCGCCTCGCCGCTCTCGGAGTGCAACCCGCGCCCGGTGACGATCAGCAGGCAGCGGTGGCCGGCAACACGGCTCCGCTGAATGGCGCTCGCCAGGGCACGGAGCGCTTCGTCACGGGTCAGCCCGTGGAGATCGATCTCCACATCTCGGTGGAAGGCGCCGGCCTTGAGCTTCTTCACCACGCGCACGTCGAAGTCGCGCCGCCAGGCTTCGATCAACTCGCCCGACGATTCCACGGTGAAGGCCCCGGTCGAGGTGACCGACTCCGCGAGCCGGGTGAGCGACTCAAGGTCGTCGTCGGCCCGCGCGACTGGTGCTTGGGCGGGCGGTGGAACACGCGCTGGCCCTCTCCGCACCGTATCCACCTCACCGACGGACTCCACGAACAGCGCCGCATCGTCGTCGTCGGACGAACGAGACCTCTGCCGTGAAGGCGGAGGGACCGGCGCGCGTGCTGGTGCTTTCGCGGGCTCCGGCGTCGAGAGCTTCACCGCGCCGAAGGGGTTGTTGAAAGGTGCCGGCTTCTTGCTCACGGAATTGGCTCAGGCCCGCGGGTGGGACTTGTCGTAGACGCGCTGGAGCTGCTCGAACGAGACCGCGGTGTACCGCTGGGTGGTGGAGATGCTCGAGTGACCGAGCAGCTCCTGAATGGTGCGAATGTCGACCTCGCCGCTCGCCAACAGGTGCGTCGCGAACGAGTGGCGCAGCGCGTGCGGCGACACCTCTCGGGTGATGCCGGCCTGCACCGCGTACCGGCGGAGGTGACGCTCCACACTCCGCGTGGTGAGTCGCCCGCCGCGAAAGTTGAGGAACAGCGCGGTGGGATCTTGCCGTTTGCGCGCCTTCGCCAGCAGCTCGCCGCGGCGCTTCAGCCACGCGTCGATGGCCTCGAGCGCGACGTCGTGGAGCGGAGTCAACCGCTCCTTGTTCCCCTTCCCTAACACGTGCAGCACCTTGTTCGAGCGGTCGACGTCGGCCAGCGAGAGCCCGCACACCTCGCTCACACGAAGCCCCGCGCCGTACAGCACCTCGAGCATCGCCTGGTCTCTCAGCTGGAGCAGTCGCTCTCCGTCGGGCGCGTTCATCAGCGCCAACGCCTCGTCGACCGGCAGCGCGCGGGGCAAGGTCTTGGGGAGCTTTGGGGTCTTCACCCGCTCCAGCGGGTTGGTGTCGATGGCCTTGCGGCGGAGCAGGAATTTGAAGAACGACTTCAGCGCCGCCAAGCGCCGTGCCCGCGTGGTCACCGCGAGGTCGACCGACTGCTGGCTCAAGAACTGGCGCACGTGGAGGTGCGAGATCTTCAACAGCTCCACGTTCTGCGTCGCGATGAACGTCTCGAAGATGGCGAGGTCGAACGCGTACGCCTTGAGCGTGTTCCCCGACAACCCGCGGGAGACCTCGAGGTAGTTCAGGAACTCCGCCACACGCGCGTGCACGACAAGAACGTACCGGGCTTCCCGAAGGCGCGCGAATTTCACCCGGAGTATGCTCGCGCCATGGGACAGGCGGCCAAGAAGCGCGCGACGTACGAAGACTTGCTCGCTTACCCCGAGGGCACAAACGTCGAGCTCATCGACGGCGACCTTCATGTTCTGCCGCGTCCGTCGACTCCGCACGCGATGGCCGGTTCAGCTTTGGGAGGGCTCGTCATTCCACCCTTCCAGTTCGGGCGCGGCGGTCCGGGTGGATGGCTCATCCTCCATGAGCCCGAGCTCCACCTCGGCGGCGATGCGCTCATCCCCGATTTGGCGGGCTGGCGTCGCGAGCGCATGCCTGAGCTCCCCCACGTGCCAGCCATCGAGCTCGTCCCCGACTGGGTCTGCGAGTTCCTCTCGTACCCCTCAACCGCGAAGTACGACCGCACAGTGAAGATGCCGCTCTATGCCGAAAAAGGCGTGAAGCACCTGTGGATCGGCGACGACCAAGCCCACACCCTCGAAGTGTACCGGCGCACCGATGCAGGTTGGTTGCTGGTGAAGACCTTCGCCGGTGACGAACTGATCCGCGCCGAGCCGTTCGACGCCGTGGAGATCGATCTCAGCTGGCTGTGGAAGCGCTGAGTCTCACCGACGCGCCCGCGGGTGCTGCCGCACCGCCTGGGTGAGCCGCTGCTGGCTGACGTGCGTGTAGATCTGCGTCGTCGACAAGTCGGCGTGCCCCAACATCATCTGCACTGCGCGCAAGTCGGCGCCCCGCTCCAACAAATGCGTCGCGAACGAGTGCCGCAGCTTGTGCGGAGAGATCTCCTTCTCGATGCCCGCCGTCTTCGCGTGCCGCCGCAACAGCTTCCAGAACCCCATGCGGCTGAAGCCCTTGCCTCGGGGCGTGACGAAAAGTGCCGTCGTGGAGCGGGCCTTCAAAATGGTCGCCCGTGGCCCTGCTTGGTACGCCCTCACCGCTTCGATGGCCTTTTTGCCCAGGGGAACGACCCGCTCCTTGCGGCCCTTGCCCATGGTGAGCACGTAGCCGTCGGTGAGATTCACGTCGCTCGTGGTCAGCCGCACCAGTTCGCTCACCCGGAGGCCCGTGGCGTAGAGCACCTCGATCATCGCCCGGTCACGCTGCCCCGCCGCCGACTTCTCGCTCGGCGCCGCGAGCAACCGCTCCACCTCGTCGAGGGAGAGAAACACCGGCAGCTTCTTCACGTGTTTCGGCGTGTCGAGATCGGCCGCCGGGTTCGCCGGGGCCAATTTCTCTTCAAAGAGGAACTTGTGAAAGCTGCGGAGCGACGCCACGTGCCGCGCCCGGCTCCGCGCTCCGAGGCCTCTTCGCCCGAGCGCCGCGAAGTACTCGAGCAGGTCTTCTCGGGTCGCCGCCTCGACGGTGCGCTTCTGCTTCGCCAGCGCGCCAAGCCACCCCTTCACGTCGTGCGCGTAGGCATCGACCGTCTTGGGCGCCGCGTTCTTCTCCGCGCGCAGGAAGGTGATGAAGAGATCGAGCAGGCCCGTCTGCATCTGCGTCAGACGACGATGATGCCTTTGCCCTGGCGCATCACTTCGATCTCGTCGCCGATCAACGACACCACCGTCGACGGCTCGTTCTGCTGCGGCCCACCGTCGAGGATCAGGTCGATGCGCAGCCCGAGCTCGTCTTTGATCGCCTTCGCGTCGGTCAGCACTTCGCCGTCTTCATCAGTCGCCGAGGTGGTGACGATCGGGCGGCCCAGCTTGGCGGCGATGGCCAACATCAGCGGCGCCTGCGGTACGCGAATGCCGACCTGGCGCTGCTTGGTGCGCATCATCTCTGGGACCAGGCGCGTCGCCTCGAGCACGAAGGTGAACGGGCCCGGCGTCAGCTGCCGCATGGTGCGGTAGGCGAAGTTCGAGACGATCGCGTAGCGCGCCACGTCAGACAGGTCGGGGCACAGAAACGCCAGCGGCTTCTTCCGGTCGCGGCCCTTCACGCCGTAGAGGCGATCGATGGCCTTCTTCGAATCGAGATCGCAGCCGATGCCGTAATAGGTGTCGGTCGGGTACGCGATGAGGCCGCCGCTCTCGAGCACCTTGGCCGCGCGCTCCACGACCCGCGGCTGGGGGTGAACGGGGTCGACTTCGACGATGGGTGCTGCTGCCGACATGGACCCGCGCCTGTAGCGGAAATCGTCAGCGTTTGCAGGAATTCAACGTCGGCACGAACGTCTGCGTGGCTGAAACGAATGTAAAATCAATCACTTTGCACCCGTCGCCGATGATCTGAGCGCTCGCCGCGCCGCCCCAATTCGCGTGCAGCCGCACCCGCGCCTGACCCTTGGTGTCGAACAACGTGGCCGAGAGCCGCAGCTTGCAGGCCTCGAGGTCTCCGCCCACCACCGACACCACCGCGGCCGGCTTGCCCTTGGTGAAGAACCAGAAGTCGCCCGTCGTGGCTCCGGGCGCCGCTGGGCAGAACTTGGGGGCCGTCTTCAACTCGAGCTGGTAGCCCTTCTGGAGCGGCAAGGCCTTGCACGCCCGCTTCGGCTCCAGGCGCGAATCGGCCAGCTGCCGCACCACGTCGCCCAGCACGTTTTTGCGCGCGAAGAACTTGGCCTCGAAGCCAGGCATGCCATCGAACCAGAGCTGAAACTGCTCCACCGCGCGCGCCGTGCCCGACGCCATGCGCAACAAATAGACGACCTGGTTCGCGTCGCAGCCCTCGACGACCGGGAGAATGGGCTTGTCCACCGCGTCGACGCCGCCGGGCGGCACGGGCTCGACCACGTCACCGAGGCGACCGAGGGGGGCAGAGATCTCCGGGGGAGGCGACGGCAGCGTCAGCGGCGCAACGGAGAGAGACAGCGCGACGGCGAGAGCGAACATGCCGCCGCTTGTACCCTTTCTCGAATGCCATTTGCGCCTGGCACGTGAAGGGGCTACGCGCCCGACGGTGCGACCCGATACGTCGCGGGGAGTGACTCTCCCCGAGGGGGAAACCGGCTCATCTTTTCTTCACCGCGTTCTGGCGGCGGCGGTGTCGCGTTTCGCGAGCGACTTCAGCGACGCAGCGTTCCCCGCGCGCGCCGAGGTGTTCCGCACGACCTACGGTGACGCGCTGGCCCGGTTCGAAGCCGCGCGCCTCGCCTCGCCCCGCCGCATCGACATCGCCCGCACCATGGTGACGGCCGCCAACGGCGCCTTCCAGTTCCGCGCAGACGATAACGCGGTGGTTCCCCTCGAGCAGGCCATGCGCGGCGAAACGAAAGCGCCCGTGCTCGAGACCAAGCGCTTCACCGGCACGCCGGGCCTCAGAGTGGAGATCCCGCTCGATGGCCGCACCTACCGCGGGCTCGAGGCCCTTGGCGCCATCGACCGGCTCCTCGCCGACCACCACGTGACCCAGGCCGCGCACCGGGCGCTCCACTGGGTCGTGCAGCACATTCAGGCTGCGGGCGGCGCGCTCGACCTGTCGAAGCACCGCTTCGCCCTCCTCGGGGCCGCGGCGGAGCTCGCGCCCACCGCGCTCCTCCTCTCCGGCGGCGCCACGATTCTCTGGGTCGACGTTCGCTCCCCGGCCGACGCGCTGCGCGACACGAGCGCGCTGTCGGGCACGGTGCTGTTCAACCCGGCGAAAGACGACCTCCTTCTGAACCCCGCGGCGGCGCTCGCCTCGGTGCAGCGCTTCGCCGAAGACGGCCCGGTGCACCTGGGGCTGTTCGCCTACGCCCCCGGCGCGGGCCGCGAGCTGCGCATCGCCGGCGCGATGGACGTGCTGGCCCGCACCGCCAAGGGCCTCGCTTCAGTCTCGATGCTGGTGTCGCCGACCTCTCCAGGCGCGGTGCAGCCAGAAGATCGAACCATCAGCGACACGCGGCGTACGGCGCCCAAGGCCTGGCAGCGCGGGCTCCAGACCGTCGGAGCCCTCCAACGGCCCGGCTACGTGCAAGCCAACGGCGTGGGCGTCGCGCGCGCGGCGATGACGATTCAAGGCGCGGCGTACCAAGCGGCCCAATACGTGCCCTCAAACTCCGCCAGC
>JAEUJT010000199.1 GCA_016793525.1 Archangium sp.
AGCGCTGAAGAAGAAGCGCTGCTCCGGCGTGCCAACGAAGCCCGCCAGCGCGCACAGGCCGAAGACTCCGCGCGCAACAGTCAGTCGGGCGTTCGCGCCTCGGTCCCGCTGCCGATGCAAGAGGCCTTGGGTTCGTCGAACCCCGCCGATCGCGTGCTCGCCGAGAAGCACCGGCAACAACAAGAGCTGCTTCAGAAGCTCAACGCCGCGCTCAAGCAGTCGGTTGCGCCCGCGCCCACCGCGCCGTCTCCCTCGGCCCCTCGCCCGCTCGCCTCACCGCCGGCTCAGGCTCGACCGCCAGCACCTGTCCCCATCGCCATTCCCACCTTCCGGGCCGAGAGCGCGCGCCCCGGCATGCCGAAGCCCATCGCGTCGCCGCCCGCGCCGCCTGCTCCGAAGCCCGTGGTGTTCGGCGGGGCAGGGCAGACCGCCGGCGCTGGAGGTCTGTGGAACAACGACCCCGAGGCCACGCAGCCTGGGCCGTCTCCGGCGTCGTTCGAAGAGGCGCTGCGCCGTGTCGACAGCAGTCTCGAGGCGCTCGTCGGCCCACCGGGAGCAGCGCCGGCCGATGAGCCGATCATCGAGGCCGTGGTTGAGGTCCAAGGGACCGAATCGAAGCAGAACCGCGAGGAGTCGACCTTGGATGATCCAACCGATGGAGCTGACGCCGCGAAACTTCGGCGCCAGCGCCTCCTCAAGCGCGCCATGGAGAGCCTCGGCGGCAGCAAGCCCGCGCCGGCACGCGATACGAGTTCTTCGCCGTCGGGCGTCTCGAGCCCGTCGCCCGCACCCGCTCCCGCCGCGTCCAACACGCCCCCTCCGTCGTCCGCGCTTCAGATCTCCGCCGCTGATCAACAACTCGCCACGCAGATCGAGCAGCGCTTCGAGCAGCAGCAGAAGAAAGATCATTTCGCCACGCTGGGCCTCGCGCCGAACGCGACCCGCGAGCAGGTGAAGACCGCGTTCCTCAACCTCGCCAAGGTGTTCCACCCCGACCGGCTGCCGCCGTCGCTCCCTGCGCTGGCGAGCAAGATGAGCACCGTGTTCGAGGGCATTCGCGAGGCGTACGACGTGCTCTACGACGACACGCGGCGCTCGGTGTACGTCGCCCAAAAGGTCGCATCGGCGCCGCCGCCGCCGGTGCCTCCGGCGCAGCAGGCCGCTGACTTGATGAAGGTGGGCGAGGCCGCGTTCAAGAAGCGCGACTACCGCTCCGCCGACGAGGCCTTCGCCAAGGCCCACGCGCTCGACAAGGCGGCCAACTCCCTCGCCGCGCAGGGCTGGGCCATCTACATGGACCCGGCGCGCAAGACCGACGCCGCCACCGCCAAGACGATGATGCAGAAGGCGCTCTCGCTCGACGGCAACTGCGATCGCGCGCACTACCAGCTCGGCGTCATCGCCCGCGTCGAAGGCGACATGGACCGCGCCGAGAAGTTTTTCCGCGACGCGCTGCGCACCAACCCGAAGCACCTCGAGGCGAACCAGGAGCTGCGGTTGATCGAGATGCGAAAAAAGAAGGGCCCGCCCGAGCCACCCCCGAAGAAGGGCGGCGGGTTCTTCCGCTAAGCGTCGAGAAACGCTTTCAGGGCCCGGCGGTCGGCTTCGTCCATTGACACGAACTCGAGGCCCATGCCCGCGGGCTCTCCATCGGCCGGGAAGCGCCGCACCCAGGCCACCCGCGCCTGCGCCCGCAACGGCCCGCTGCCGGGGAGCGTGAACTCGAGCGCGAGCGACTCCCCTTGCTCGAGCAGCAGGTCGGCCTCGAGGAAGGCACCTCCCCGTGACACATCGGCGCTCTGGAACACGAGCTCACCACCGCCGTGCGCGTCTCGGGCCTGAATGTCGACCTTCACCGCTTTTCGTTGGAACTGGCGTTGATCAGCGCCCATCGTGGTATTCGAAACGTTGACACTCCACGTTGCAAGACGAAACATCGGCGGTCTTCACACCCGGCGAAGGGGTTTTCGTGGCGAAGCAGCACCTGCTCCTGGTTGACGGCGACGCGAAGAGCCTTCGCGTCATGGAGGTGAGCCTCAAAAAGGCCGGCTTCCAGGTGACCACCGGCGCCAACGGCAAAGACGCATTGGAGAAGGTGCAGATCAGCCCGCCCGACTTGGTGCTGGCCGAGACGCGCATGCCGGAGATGGACGGCTTCGAGCTCTGCAAGGTGCTCAAGGGCGACGACCGGTTCAAGCACATTCCCTTCGTCTTCCTCACCAACCAGAAGTCGGTGGAGTCGAAGGTGAAGGGCCTCGAGCAGGGCGCGGAGGACTACCTCACCAAGCCAATTTACATCAAAGAGGTCGTCACCCGCGTGCGCATGATTCTCGCCAAGGTCGAGAAGGAGCGCATCGAGCGAAAGGAACAGAAGAACGGCTTCGCCGGGAACCTGTCCGACATGGGCGTGGTCGACCTGGTGCAGACCTTCGAGATCGGCCGCAAGACAGGCACCATTCGGCTCGAGGGCGACCGCAGCGGCTCCATCACCTTCAAAGAGGGCCGGGTCATCGACGCCGAGCTCGGCCGCCTGCGGGGTGAAAACGCGTTCTACCGAATGCTGAACACCTTCGAGGGCACGTTCGAGGTGTCCTTCGTTCCCGTCGACACGCCCGAGCGCATCGAGATGTCGACGCAGGGCCTGCTGATGGAGGGTATGCGCCGCCTCGACGAGTGGGGCCGCATGTTGGAGCAGCTGCCTCCACTCGAGACGGTGTTCGAGCTCGACTACACCCAGCTGTCTGACCGGCTCGCGGAGATCCCCGACGAGGTGAACGGTCTGCTGCGGCTGTTCGACGGGCGCCGGCCGCTGGCGAAGGTGGTCGACGACTCCGACTTCGAAGACTTGGCCGCGCTCGGCATCGTCTCGAAGCTGTACTTCGAGGGGCTCATCAAAGAGGTCGGCGTTCCCTCCGACGGGGCCGAGCGCCCGAAGAAGCCGGGCATCGAAGAGTGGCTCAACGTTGGGCCCACGCCCATCGGTGCCGAGCCCGCGCCGCCGCCGACGGTGACCCCCGCCGCCACGCTGCCGCCCGCGCCGATGCCGGTGCCGTCGATGACGCTCGAGCCCGAGCTGCCATCGTTCTCGTCGGCCTCGCCCAGCGCGCTGCCCGCTCCGCCGCCGATCGAAGATCTGACCGTGCGCGAGCCGGCCGCGACCCCAGTCCCGCTGTCGGCCGCCTTGTCGCCTCCGCCGGTGGCTCCGGTGTCGTCGGTCGCGTCGTCGCCGTCGTCTCCCAAGGTCGAGGTGGTGGGGTTTGCGCGCAAGCCGCCGGGCTCTCGCCCGAGCCAGCCGCCGACGATCGCGCCGGCGTCGGTTCCCGCGCCCACACCCGCTCCGGCTCCAGCGCCGGCCGCCGTTCCCGAGCCGGGTTCGCAGTTTCTGGTGGAGTCGCCCCCGAGAGAGGTCGCCCGCGCGCGCAGCCAGTTGATCGACGACTGGGCGCGGCTCGATACCGACAGCCTCGAGTCGTCGTCGACGTGGGCGCCGGTGAAGGGCTGGTCGAAGGCCGAGGGCGCGAGGCACCAGTCGCAACAGACGCCGCTGCCTCAACCGTCGGTGAAGGTTTCTCCGTCGTCGACGCCGTCGAAGCCGCCGTTTTTTGGTGGCGCCGCGACCGAGAAGATCGAGCTGCCGCCCGCTGGCCGACCGACGGTGACCGCAGCCGCTCCCGCCCCGGTCGAAGATCTGGTGCCGGTCGCTCCCCTCGACGACGACCCGACGCCCATTCCCAACACCAAGCCGGCGTTGAACCCCGCGCTGGTGGCGAGGCCCGACCCGTCACAGGCGGTCACGGTGCGTATTCCGGCCATGGCCGCGCCCGAGCCGACGCCGGTGCCGGCCCCCTCTCCGAAGCCGGTGACACCGGTGACGCCGCCGGTTGAGTCGTCTCCTTCGGCCGTCGCGGTCGAAGACGCCTTCTTCGGAGATACCGAGGGCACCAACACCACGCTGTTGTCGGGTGAAACGCCGATTCCGCACTTCTTGCCGCCGCGCCGCTCGGCGATGCCGCTGGTGATCATCGGCGGAGCGCTGTTGGGCGTCATCGGGGGGATCATCGCCTTCTCCGGCGGTGATGAAGAGGCGTCGGGGGTGCCTCCGGTGGTCGCGGTGGGTGAGGTCGATTCAGGGGTCGAGGCGCTCGTCGATGCGGGCCAGGTGACGCTCGCCGTCGCGCCGGTGGTGGTCGACGCTGGCGCTCCAATCGTCGCCGCGCCGGTGGTCGTCGACGCCGGAGCGCCGATGGCGGTGGCCGCGGTGGTGGTGCCCGACGCGGGCGCTCCAAGGGTGGCCACCGTCGTTCGTGACGCGGGAAGTCCAGTGGCAGTCGTGGTCGCGCCGGCCGTGGTCGACGCGGGAAGTTCGCTGGTGGCGGTGGCGCCGCAGGGCCCCAGCTTCGAGGCGCTGATGGCCGACGCCAACACCGCCGTGGTCTCCAACCGGTGGAGCACCGCGGTGCGACTGTTCCGCCAAGCGCTCAAGATCAAACCCGACGCCGCCGAGGCCCGCACCGGGTTGGGCATCGCGCTGGTGTTCTCCGACAACGGCTACCGCGAGGCGATTCCGTACCTGAAGGCGGCCACCTCGAACGACGTCACCAACCCGCGCGCGTGGCTCGCCCTGGGCATCGCGTACCAGAACCTCGGGCGCGAGGCCGAAGCGAAGGGCCCGTACCAGCAGTTCCTCAAGCTGCAGCCGACTGGCTCCCAGGCCAGCGAAGTGCGCGCGGCGCTGAAGTCGATTCCGTAGCGCGATGTTGTGCCTCGGCATCGAGACGTCGTGTGACGAGACGGCTGCCGCGGTGGTGCGCGACGGCCGCGTGGCGCTCTCTGACGTGGTGTCGACGCAGATCGACATTCACCGGCGCTGGGGCGGCGTGGTGCCCGAGGTGGCCAGCCGCGCCCACGTGGCGCAGGTGCTGCCGGTCATCGACGAGGCGCTCCAGCGGGCCAACGTGTCGTTGACCGAGGTGGATCTGCTCTCCGTCACGTCTGGGCCGGGCCTGCAGGGGGCGCTGCTGGTGGGGCTGCAGGTGGCGAAGTCGCTCTCGTTCGCCTCGGGCGTGCCGCTGGTGGGGGTGAATCACCTCGAAGGCCACGTGTTGGCCATTCGCCTCGAGGCCGACGCGCCGGAGCCGCCGTTCCTCGCGCTCGTCGTCTCCGGTGGCCACACCACGCTATACGACGTGCCCGCCTTCGGCACGTACCGGCGCCTCGCCACCACGCGCGATGACGCCGCCGGAGAGGCCTACGACAAGGTCGCCAAGCTCCTGGGCCTGCCGTACCCCGGCGGGCAGCCCATCGATGAGCTTGCCGCGCGCGGAGACCCCAAGGCCATCGCCTTTCCTCGGGCGCTGAAGGCCCACGACGTGCTCGACTGGAGCTTCTCGGGCCTGAAGACCGCGGTGCTGGTGCACACCCAGAAGTACGGGCGGCCGCAGGGCCAGGCGCTCGCCGACGTGTGCGCGTCGTTCCAAGAAGCGGTTGCCGACGCGCTGACCAAGAAGCTGCTGCTGGGCGCGAAGAAGGTGGGCGCGACGCAGGTGGTGCTCTGCGGCGGCGTGGCGG